>DASTBN010000422.1:0-3289 GCA_035712045.1 Pseudonocardiaceae bacterium | reverse complement strand
CGCAGCGCTGGCGGGGTATCTGCCTGGGGGTGGTGGACACGTGGTGATCACTTCCCGTAATCCCGGCTGGCATGAGCTGGCCACTCCGGTGGGAATAGATGTGTTCGACCGCAGTGAGTCGATCACTCTGCTGCGCCGCCGCGCCCCCCAACTGACCGACGGGGAAGCGGAACGGGTCGCTCAGGCCCTGGGGGATCTGCCACTGGCGCTGGCCCAGGCCGGAGCGCACCTAGCTGACACCGCCACCGGCGTGCGGGACTACCTCACTCTGCTCACCGAGCGGACCACGGAACTACTGGCCCAAGACACCCCCACCACCTATCCCGTGTCTCTGGCCGCGAGCACCCGGATCGCCCTGAACCGGCTGGCTGCCCAGTCCCCGGCCGCGCTGCAGCTGATCACCCTGGCCGCCTACCTGGCACCGGAACCGATCCCGCTGACCCTGTTCAGCACCCACCCCACCCAGCTGCCCGAGCCGCTGGCGACCGCGGCCGGGGATCCGCTGGCATTCACCGCGCTGATCCGGTCGGTGCGCCAGCACGGGCTGGCCCGCATCGAGTCCGCCGCTGTGCTGCTGCATCGGCTCCTCGCCGCGATCCTGCGCACCCACACCGGCCAGCAACAAGATTTGCCCACCATGACGGTTCGGCTGCTGCGCGCCGCAGTCCCGGCTGCCACTCCGCGGGACAATCCGCCCGTCTGGCCGGCCTGGCGCCAGCTTCTCCCGCACGTCCTGGTCGCCACCGATCCCAACCCTTGCCCTACGGGAGTTGAGCAGGACGTGGCCTGGTTGCTCGACCGCGCCGCCGTGTACCTGCAAACCCGGGAAGAAGTCGGCCCCGCCCGGCCGCTGGCCGAACGTGCCTGGGACCTGCGCCGCCGCCACCTGGGCGACGACCACCCCGACACATTGGAATCTGCCAGCAATCTCACCTTCGAGCTGTGGCAGTTGGGGCACCCCGAACAGGGCCGCCAGCTCGCCGAGGACACCCATACCCGGATGCGCCGGATCCTGGGCGAGGACCACCCCCGCACCCTGGAAGCGGCCCACAACCTCGCCATCAACTTATGGGCACTGGGACACTACGAGCAGGCACTCCAGCTCGCTGAGGTTACCCTCACCCGCTGCCGCCGGGTCCTAAGCGGGGACGACCCCGAGATCCTCCGCCAGGCCACCTACCTCACCCTGTACCTGATGGAATTGGGGCACTACGGGCAGTCCCGCCAGCTCGGCGAGGACACCCTCACCCGCCTGCGCCGGGTGCTCGGCGAGGACCACCCCCGCACCCTGATCCAGGCCCTCATCCTCACCGCCGATCTGTGGGAGCTGGGGCGGTATGAGCGGGCCCGCCAGCTCGGCGAGGACACCCTCGCCCGCATGCGCCAGATCCTGGGCGATGACAGCCGCCACACCCTGGCCTTGACCACCTACCTCGCCGCCATCCTGATGGAGTTGGGCCAGCACGAGCGCGCTCGCCAGCTCGGCGAGGACATCCTCACCCGCATGCGCAGAGCGCTAGGCGACGACGATCCCCATACCCTGCGCGGGGCTACCACCCACGCCGCCATCCTGATGAAGTCCGGGCTGTATCAGCAAGCCCGCCAGCTCGGCGAAGACACCCTCGCCCGCTGCCGCCGCGTCCTCGGCGAGGACCACCCCTACACCCTGCGCTCAGCCACCAGCCTGAGCATCGCCCTGCGGGAATTGGGACGGTATGAGCGAGCTCGCCAGCTCGGCGAGGACACCCTCGCCCGCCTGCGCCGGGTCCTCGGCGAGGAGCACCCCGACACCCTGCGCGCGGCTCACCACCTCCACGATGCGCTGGCGAATTCCGATATGCACGTCCCAGGCAACCGACTGGGCGAGTGAACACGAACAAGTCAGGTTTCCAGCCCGGGGGACGAACCGCTATCAGGTGTTTCTTCGCCCGCATGTGACCTTCCAGTCAGTCGCCGGTGCGCCAGTGATGATCGGCCTCCCCGTAACTTCCCGCGAAAACAACAACCTGCTGCGTCCGCACACGGATTTGTGGTGGGTCTTGGCCATGATCACGGTGGCGTCGGCGCCTTCCCGCCAAAGTGGCTAGCGGCGGAGCTAGTGAAGCCGCGATCCAGCGCAGTGCTTGATGAGAGTGCGGACGCAAAGATCAACAAATTTAGCGGACTGGATCACTTACCCAAACGCGGCACCTAGGAAGCAGCTTCGGTGTCCGGATAGGGATCCTCATCCATACGCCTCATCGGCGAAACTGTCGGTGGTTGCCGCTAGGCTGGGTACATGGCGCTGTCGTTACCAGAACGAGAGCAGTTCCTTGCCGAACCGCACATCGGCGCGCTGTCGGTAGTCGAGAGGCCGGATCGTGCGCCGCTGACGGTGCCCATCTGGTACCACTACACGCCGGGCGGCGAGCTGTGGGTGCACACGGGTTCCCGTTCCCGGAAGGCGCGGGCGATTCAGTCCGCGGGGCGGTTCAGCCTGATGGCACAGCGGACCGAGCCAACGGTCCGCTACGTGTCGGTGGAGGGACCGGTGACCAGGACCGCTCTGGGCAACCGCGAGCGGTCCTGGGAGATGGCCGCACGGTATCTGCCGCCCGGCAAGGTCGCCGGCTTCGTGGAATACGAACAAACCCAGCTTGGTGAACACATCGCCATCTACATGCGACCGGAACACTGGGTGTCCGCCGATCTGGGAGCCATCTAAGGCTTCGTCCCGGGGCGGCTTCGGCGGCCCGGGCCGGGGCCCAGGATTTCGGTGGCTGTCCTGCTGATCGCGGCGGCCCACGAAAGGAATCGCGTGTTCGGGCCGCGTCGCCGTAAGCTCGCCTGCGCGTCCAAGCCGATCATGCCCCAGGTGATGTACAAGTGATCTTAGCTCAGTGGCTGGTTTCCTAGCCATGATCATAATGTCCGGATGACCATCGTGCACAACCAACCCGGGGGAAGGAGAATTAGTTGTCTGGACAGGTACCTGTGGCCGACGACGTGACCGCGATACGTAATCTCGTCGACGAGATTGACGACACCTCTGATCGGAAGGACTGGGAGGCGTGCAGGCTCCTGTTCGCCGATGTTCTTGAGATCGACTTCACCTCTTTGACCGGCGGTGAGCCGGCATCGCTTCCGGCCGACGCTCTCATCAACGCCTGGAGCGTGAACCTCCATGGAGGTAAGCCCAGCTTTCACCTGCGGACCCACCATCGCATCCGCGTCGACGGCGACACCGCGACCTGCGTTTCTCACGGATACGCGCTGAACATCTTGCGCCGTGATGGCGGAGATGACGATC
>DASTBN010000421.1:0-3529 GCA_035712045.1 Pseudonocardiaceae bacterium | reverse complement strand
CCCAGCACTCCCTGCAGGTTCGTGCCATGGCAGCTGATGCAGGCGTTGTTGTAGAGCTGCTCGCCCTGGCGGATGAGAGCCGGATCGGCCTCGGCGCGTGCGGCCTGCGGCTGCGGGGCGAACACCACATACAATCCGCCGGCCGCGAGCAGGGCCAGACCGAATGCGAGCATGCCTGCCAATCGTCGGCGTAAGGGGCTGCGCGCCCGTGACCCGCCGCGTCGGCGTGACGCTGACTCAGGTGTGCGACTGGACATCAGTCTCGGCTACCCCCCGCTGTCTTGTTGGCATTCGGTGCTCGGCTCGCTCGACCCTGCTCGACCCTCGTGATCAGGGCAGGAAGTAGATGGTGGCGAACAGGCCGATCCACACCACGTCGACAAAGTGCCAGTAGTACGACACAACGATCGCGGCGGTCGCTTGGGCAGGGGTGAACTTGCTCAGCTTGGTCCGGAGTATGAGGATCACGAACGCGATGAGCCCGCCCGTCACATGCAAGCCGTGAAATCCGGTGGTGAGGTAGAAGACGGTGCCGTAGGCCCCGGAGGGGATTGTGACACCCTCGTGGACGAGGTTGCGGTACTCGTTGGCCTGACCCAGAACGAACAGCGTGCCCATGATCAGAGTGATCGTGTACCAGACACGTAGCCCGAACACGTCCCCCTGTTCAGCCTTGAACACCCCCCACTGGCAGGTGAACGAGGAGGACACCAGGATGATGGTGACCACCAGCGCGTAAGGCTTGTCGAGGTGGATCGGTTCACCGGTAGAGGCCAGGATCGGCGGCCAGGGCCCGTCGTGTTGCGCCTTTACCGTGAAGAACATCGCGAACAGGCCCGCGAAGAACATCAGCTCGCTGGACAACCAGACGATGGTGCCGACGCTGACCATGTTCGGCCGGTTCAGCGAGTGCACCCGCTGGCTGATGGAAGGTCCCACCAGGCTGGATGAGGTCACGCTGAGCATTATGACGGCAGCCAGCCGCGCGGCCTCGGACGGGGGCCGACGAAGACGGCGGGCACGCCAGTTGGCGCCCCAGGTGGCGCTGCGGTGGGAGGATATTACACGCGGGGGCACATCCGCGTGGCTGACCATCGCAAGCGGATTACCCGTATACGATCGCTGCGCACCGCCTGCCCAGCCTTTGGCCTGCACCAGCCCTTGGCGCCGCGGGTATCCAGAAACGGCAATCGGACTTCAGGCGCGAAGCGAGGCCCCGAGCATCAGATGAATGTCCCGAGCGACGCCACCAAGGTGCTGGTGTTCAGCCACCGGCCAGACGTGCGAGAGTCCATCATCAACGCGGTCGGGCGGCGTCCCGCCGCCGACGTCGGCCGTGTGAACTATGTCGAAGCGGGGACGATCGCGGAGGTGCTGACCGAGGCCGACTCGGGGAGTGTGGGCCTGCTGATCCTCGATGGTGAGGCACAGCCCACCGGAGGCATGGGGCTATCGCGCCAGCTCAAGAACGAGATCAAGCAATGCCCGCCGGTGATCGTGGCGGTGCGGCGCCGGGACGACCGCTGGCTCGCGGTCTGGTCGCAGGCTGACGCGGTGATCGTGTACCCGCTGGACCCGATCACCGCCGCTGAGGCCGTGGCACAGCTGCTGCGCTCGCGCCGCCCCCACGCGGCGGATGGCTGAGGAGCCTCGCGTGACCGCCCCGACGTGTTCCCGCAGCTGGTCAGCACTACTTACGCAGCTGCTCACCGGCACGGACCTGGCCTCTCACGACACCACCTGGGCGATGGATCAGGTCATGTCGGGGGCGGCCACGCCCGCGCAGGTGGCCGCGTTCCTGGTGGCGCTGCGGGCGAAGGGCGAGACTCCGGCGGAGATCGCTGGCCTGGCCGAGGGCATGCTCGCGCACGCGCGCCGGATTCGCCTGGAGCTGCGGGCGGTCGATGTGGTGGGCACCGGGGGGGACCAGGCGCACACGGTCAACATCTCCACGATGGCCGCGCTGGTGACCGCTGCGGCGGGAGCGCCGGTGATCAAACACGGTAACCGCGCGGCGTCCTCGCGATGCGGCGCGGCTGACGTGCTCGAGGCGCTCGGGGTGTCTATCGGCCTTGGCCCGGAGCAAGTAGCGCGATGCGCGGCGGAGGTCGGGATCGGCTTCTGTTTCGCGCCGCTGTTCCACCCGGCGATGCGCCACGCCGCCGGGGTGCGCCGGGAGCTCGGGATACCGACGGCGTTCAATTTCCTCGGGCCCTTGACCAATCCGGGGCAGCCAGCGTCGGCTCTGGTGGGTTGCGCGGATCTGCGGATGGCACCTGTGCTCGCTCAGGTTCTCTCCGACCGCGGCGTCAGCGCGCTCGTGGTGCGTGGTGACGATGGGCTTGATGAGATCACGACCACGACCACCACATCGGTGTGGATTGTCGGGGGCGGCATAGTGCGCCGCGCTCAGCTGGACCCGGCTGAATTGGGAGTGCCAGCGAGTCGGCGAGAAGATCTGCGTGGTGGCGATGCCGCTGCTAATGCCACGGCGGTACGGCACTTGCTCGCCGGGAATCCCGGTCCGGTTCGTGACGCTGTGCTACTCAACGCCGCGGCGGCGCTGCTCGCCCACGATGGCCTCGCTGGTGATTTCATCGACGGTCTGCGCGGAATGACCCGGCGTGCCGCCGATGCGCTCGATTCGGGTGTCGCGGCCGCGCTTCTGGAACGCTGGACGAGCCTGACCAATCAGTTGTCCTCAGCCACGCACTGACGCATCCTGACTCGCACACCAGAAAATCGTGACGCAGAGTAGCGTTAGAATTGGTTATGCCGCCCTAGCGTGGCACTGCGGCGCCGTTAGGGTGATGATTCGCGTCCGCGAGTCCGTATGCCCCGTTGTATCACAGGCGGGGAGGATCTCCCGTAACCGGTCAGGCCAGGGGGACTGCGCGGTTCGAGGAACTGCGCGGCTTGAGAATAGGAGATAGCCGCGGGTGGTGTTTCGTACCCAAGATCGCCGTTTCCGGGGCGGAGTGGCTGGCGTCGCTCTCGCTGCCACGCTCAGCATCGCGCCATCGACCGCGGCCGCCGATCCAGCTCCGCCTAATCCGGCTGGGCCGGTCGAGCAGGCTCGCGCGCTGAGCAGGCAAGCAGAGGTCATTACCGAGCAGTGGAAGTTAGCGAGTGACCGGCTGCTGGCCCGCCAGGCCGAGGCGGGACGGGCGCACCGCGACGCGTCCACCGCGAAGGCGACGGCTGACCAGGCCCGGTCGGCCCAAAGCGAGTTCCGTGCCCAGGTGGACCGGCTGACCAGCGCTACCTTCGAGGGAGTCCGCCTCAGCAGCTTCACCGCGATGCTGATCAGTGATTCGCCGCGGCAATTCGTGGACCAGATGGCCGCGCTGGATGTGCTGGCGGTGAGCAACCGAACGGCGCTGGACAAGCTCGCGGCCGCCGTTGCCCGCACTGAGCAGGCCGAGACCCAGGCCACCGACGCCGAAACCCGGGCGGCGGTCGCGGAACTAGACGCGGCGCGGATCGCGGAAGACGTGGCTAAGTCCCGTATTGAGATGGGTCGGCAGAT
>DASTBN010000420.1:0-9237 GCA_035712045.1 Pseudonocardiaceae bacterium | reverse complement strand
GAGGTGTGGCTGACGGCCACGCCGGTGGCGGGCCATTTGATTGAACTCGTGCCGTATGTTTTGGACCCGGTCCGACCGGATCGTCCACTTGCATGACACAGCCGCGTGCAGGAACGGGAGTTCGTCCCGGGTCGGGGTGCCCAGCAGCCCGACCGTCACATCGGGCTTGATGAGGTAGTCCTTTCCTAACGTGACCCGCAGGTTCGGGTATCGCTCGATCAGATCATCGAGGTCTGTCAGATGCCGGTACTGGGCGTACCGCGTGATGAGAGCTCCCCGGATGACCTGCCACTGCCGGTTCCCGTCTAGTCTTGGCAGCTCGGCTTCGAGCGTTTCCTGTACCCGGTTCTCCAAAGCCGTGCCAGGGTTTCGCGGCGGCGCCGTAGCGGGTGTTTGCGCGCGGCCTGGGCTTTTCAAGCCGAGGCTGGTCAGCATGCCCGCGGCCAGGGAGATGCTCTCCTTGCTGTCAACGTCGGCGCAATTGGGCACCCATTCCCAGCCGACCTTGTTCTTAGGCTTGCCGTCCTCCCGGGGGCTGCGCTTCCAGCCAAGCAAGTCCCGGGCGAACGCCGCGGCGCTCACGGGCGTCGACCTCCCTGATCGTTGTCAGCGTCCGCGCCAGGAATCGCGGCGCCGGATGGCATGCCATGGCGAGGCGGGCATCGTATACGGCCGCCAGGGCTCGGCGGTCTCGCTGTGACAACATACGTTGGCCTACACTTGTTGGATGGTGTTCACTGAGCGATCCCGGGCGGCGCGGGAGGCGATCCTGGCCGCGGCCCGGCGGCGGTTCACCGAGGAGGGGTATGAGCGCACGACCATCCGCACGGTGGCGGCCGACGCCGGGCTCGACCCGTCCATGGTCATGCGCTACTACGGCAGCAAGGATGGCCTGTTCAGTGCCGCGATCGACGTCGATCTGCATCTGCCGGATCTCACCGGGGTGCCGCCCAGCGAGCTGGGAGCCACGATCGCCCGTCACTTCGTGGTGGTCTGGGAAAGCGACTGGGGCCGGGAGAACCTGCTCATCCTGCTGAGATCGGCCGCCTCGGCCCACGCGGGTGCCGCCGAGCGGGTTCGCTCCGTGTTCACCAGCCAGATCGTGCCGATGGTGCGCGCGGCGACCGGTGACGCCCCCGATGCCGAGGCCCGTGCCGGGCAGCTCAGCACCTACCTGCTGGGCACTGTGCTATGTCGCTATATCGTGCGGCTGCCGCCGGTCGTCGCGATGGACGCCGACACGCTGGCCGCCACCATGGCGCCGGTGCTGCGGCGCATCCTGACCGGTTCACGAGCTGATGGAAGCTGATCGCAGTGCCATCTAGCGCGATCGCGCGGGTTGGCCACGGATCGATGGGCGGGAATAGGGCCGCCGGGGCCGAAGTTGCGCTGTGCGGCGTGTAGCCCGAGCGAGTTCTTACAGTCGGAGGTGGTGGCCGATGCGCGCACTGGTAGTGCGTCCCGGTTCGGGGTCAGGGGTGGCGCTGACGGAGACGCCCGACCCGCCGCCACCTGCCCCGGATGAGGTGCTCGTTGAGGTGCGGCATTCGTCGCTGAACTTCGGCGACGTCAGCACCATCCCCACTGCGGCGGCGGGCTCCGTGCCGGGCTGGGACGCGTCCGGGGTGGTGCTCACCCCGGCCCAGAATGGTTCTGGTCCGGCGGCGGGGCAGCGGGTGGTCACCTTCGGCTATGCCGGGGCCTGGGCCGGTGTGCGCGTGGTCCCGGTCAGCGAGCTGGCGGTGGTCCCGGAGTCGGTGGACCTGGCGGTGGCGGCGGCGCTGCCGGTGGCCGGGGTGACCGCGTTGCGTGCGCTGCGCGCGGCTGGCCCTCTGCTGGGCCGGCGGCTGCTGGTCACGGGGGCTTCCGGCGGGGTCGGCCGGTTCGCGGTGCAGCTGGCCGCGCTGGGCGGGGCGCACGTCATCGCAGTGGCCCGCCGGGGTGAGGGGCTGGCCGAGCTGGGCGCGAGCGAGGTGGTCGCCGGGCTGGACGGGCTGTCCCCTGTGGACGTGGTGATCGAGAACGTGGGCGGCCCGCAGCTGATCGCGGCGTGGGATCTCGTCGCCCCCGGGGGGACGCTGCAGAGCATCGGCTGGACTTCCGGTGAGCCGGCCCAGTTCCCGCCGTACGGCACGGTAGGCCCGGCCAAGTCGCTGGTCTCGTTCCAGGCTGGCGTCGCGTTCGGCGCGGACCTCGCCTACCTGCTTGACCTCCTCGCTCGCGGGCAGCTGAGGGTGGACGTGGGCTGGCATGGCTCGTGGAGCCGGTTCGACGAGGCCGCCGCCGCGCTGCTTGGCCGTGCCGTGGCTGGCAAGGCACTGCTCAATCACGACTGAGCCGGGGCGCGATCAGTGCCGCTTGGCGAAGTACTCGCCCGCCCAGGCGGGGAACCGATCCGGCGCTCCCACCCAGGCCAGGTAGCCATCGGGCCGGACGAGCGCGAGCGCTCCGATGGGTCGCGCTGGCACAGCGGCGTCGACTTGAGGAGGCGCTCGACGTTCTCGGCGCCGGTGCCGAGCAGGACGAACCGGCCGCCCCGCAGGGCCTCGTACAGCCGGCCGCCGCGCAGCGCGATGTTGGGCACGCGGGTGCCGACCCGGCGGTCGGTCCCGGGCGGCGCGGGGTAGCGGATGCCGACGCCTGAGATCGTTCCCGCCACGGTTGCGGCGATCGGGGGGACGGCCGTCAGGGCATGGCCGATCGCGCCGCGCGCTCGCTGGGCCCACTGCGGCCTGATCAGCGCCAGCCGGATGAGCGCGCCACTGCTGCGCAGCACCTGGCGGCCCACCCGGTGCCGTTCTTCGTGGTAGGAGTCCAGCAGCTGCTCATCACCCCATCCGTGAATGGCCGCGGCGAGCTTCCAGCCGAGGTTGGCGGCGTCCTGCATGCCGGTGTTCATGCCCATCCCACCGGCGGGGGAGTGGCAGTGCGCGGCGTCACCGGCCAGGAACACCCGGCCCACCCGGTAGCGCGGCACCTGGCGCTCGTCGCTGTGGAAACGGGAGAGCCAGCGCGGGTCGTGCATGCCGAAATCGGTGCTCAGGGCCCGCCGGGTCACCTCCCGGATCTCCTCCAGATCCAGCGGAGCGGAATCGCCGACCTGATTACGCCGGTTCCAGGCGAACACCCGGTACCACCCGTCGCCGAACGGGGCGACGAAGGCGAACCCGTCGCCCACGCCGTTGACCGCCAGCACGTCCCCGGGTGGTGAGCTGAGCCGGACGTCGGCCAGCATGATCGATTTGATCACCGAGTGGCCGGGATAGGGCAACCCGAGCGCGGTCCGGACCGCGCTCTTCACCCCATCGGCGCCAACCGCGTAGGACGCCCGGTAGCTCGCAGTGCGCGTCGTGACATCGACACCGTGATCGTCCTGGGTCACGCCGGTGACCTCGGCACCGCGCACGATCCGCACGCCCAGCGCGTCAGCCCGGTCCTGGAGCACCCGCTCGGTCTGGAACTGCGGGGTGATCAGCAGTGAGTTGAACTCGCTGGGCAACCGGGAGAGGTCGATGTTCACCCTGTCGAACAGGCGCAGCGCCCGGATCTGAGTCCCGGTCCTGGCTAGTTGCCCCGCCACACCCCTGATCTGGAGCTCCTCCATGGTCCGGGCGTGCACCGCGAACGCCCGGGTCACGTTGGATTCCTCCGCCCGCCGTTCCAGCACGGTGACCGCCACACCCGCCTCAGCCAGGTCCCCGGCCAGCAGCAGACCGGTCGGCTCGGCTCCCGCGATCAGCACGTCCGCGTCCATGACCCGCTCCTAAGTCAACAAATGTTGGCCATCACATGTTGGCAAACTAATCCCCGGTGTGGTGTCATGTCAACGTTCGTTTGTGCCGTTCGCCTCGGCACGGGAAGTCGTGGACATCGCCATCGAGGCCGAGCAACTGGGCTTCCACGACGCCGCCGGCAACGATCACCTGAGTACGATGCGCTTCGTCCGCCAGGCGTGGGCGGCCCCGCCGGACTACCACGAGCCGCTGATCACGTTGTCGCACGTCGCGGCCCGGACCTCAGTGCTCCGGCTGACCACCGGAATCATGGTGCTCTCGATGCGCGCTCCCGTGCTGCTGGCCAAGCAGGTCGCCACCCTCGATCAGCTCAGCGGCGGGCGGGTGATCCTCGGAGTGGCCGTCGGCGGATACCGCGACGAGTTCGAGGCCGTCCGGCCGGACCTGAGACACGCCTCCCGCGCCGCGATCACCAGGTACGGACCGGCCGGGCCCGCCTCGATCAGCAGGCCCGTGCGGTCGGTCGCGACCCGGCGAGCATCACGACCGCGCTGCAATCGATCGTGTGCCTCGGCGACACTCCTGAGCAAGCGCGGAAAACGTTCCTGAACTCCTCGTTCGACCTGTTCCGCCAATCGCTCTCGGCCACCATGACCAAAGGCGTCGATCTCGACGCCTATCTCGAGCTGAACCTCATCGGCACCCCTGACCAGGTGCGCGCGAAGGTCGCCGCGTTCGCTGACGCCGGGGTCGAGCACTTCTGCGCTCTGCTCTTCGTCGCCAACACCGTCGAGGACTTCCGCTCCCAGATCCGCGCTTTCGCCCGTCACGTCATCCCGGCATTCCCGGGATAGGGTCAGTGTGGTCGCACGTGCTGGTCTAAACGCTGCTGGTCGGGTGTTAGCTGGATCCCGATGTGGTGAGTTTGGATCAATGCCCAGCCTTGGAAGCCCGCCGCGACGGTCAGCGCTACGCCGATCCCGGCCAGCACGATGCCCAGCACCCCGCCGGCATCCGCTGGACCGTTCCAGTATCGGTAGTAGGCGAAGAAGCTGATGATGAACAGCACCAGCGCCACCACGTTGAGCGCCATGTGGATCCGCCCGGTCAGTTTGGCCGGTGTTCCGCTGGGGATGCCCGCCGCCCAGTCGATGAAGCCGGGAATGGCGGCGATGACCGACATCACCACGGCGGCGGCGTTGACGGCGATGGTCAGCTTCAGCCAGAACAGGTCATAGCTCGCGGCGTAGATGATGAAACCCGCCAGCGTCGCGGTGTTGAAGGCAATGGGATAGGCGACCAGCATCGGATGGACCGGGTGACCGCGAATATTGATCTTGCTGTTCATGGCGTGCCCCTCTGCTCTGGTGAGAACTAGGCGGGTCTCGCCGTTGGGCGAGAACGTCCGGACCGCCCGAGTTTCGCTAACATAGTTTGGTCTTATTCGGCGAGCGGGTCAACGGCTACGCAGGCACGGCTTCGAACCGGCTTGCGCGCAGTCCTGGCGCCGCACCCGCCAGAGTGTTGCCGCCGACCAACTGGATTACGCCTGCCCACCAGTTAGGCCATGAGCCAACCGGTGCTGTTGCCCCGTGACTGTCCACACCGCCAAAAGCGCCAAAGAGTGTCAAGGCACCGTGACAAACGAACAGAAATGACACGACAACCCGAACCGCCGACAGCGCCGCTCCACTTTGTTTCTGCGGGGAGTTCTGGACGGGGATAATCGTGAAGCCTCGGTCAGTGGTTTCCGTGGTGCTCGGTGTGTCAGTCTTCCCGCTGTTCACGGCGCGATCACGCCCTTGTGGACGTATGCCGCTTGGGTAAGCGGCGATCATGAGAACCTCCTCACCCGGGTACCGCGTCTGGCACGAGCCAGAACGCTCCACGGCGCAGTGCCGTGGGGCCGTTGACATCGACCGTGACGAGGTGCCCGTCTACCTCGGCCCTTGGGCTCAACCTTCTATAACTATGATAACCTGATGTTAGAGTCCGTCAGACTGCTTCGTCAACAGGAGTTGGTTCTAGAATGGAGTCCTGGGAGCACCAGATCTCAGCGGTCGCCGCACTCGACGAGCCAACCCGCCGCCGACTGTATGAATACGTGGTGCGCCAGCCCAAACCGGTGAGCCGCGACGAGGCCGCCGCGGCGCTGGAGTTGCCGCGCACCACCGCTGCCTTTCATCTCGACCAGCTGGTGGACCAGAACCTGCTGGAGGTGAGCTATCAGCGCCGCACCGGCCGCACCGGTCCCGGTGCGGGACGTCCAGCCAAGCTGTACCAGCGTTCGCGTCACCAAGTGGCTCTGTCCCTGCCGCAGCGCCACTACGAGCTGGCCGGGCTGCTGCTGGCCGGTGCTCTTGAGCACGCCGAACACTCCAGGGGTTCCCCTCGGGTAATCCTCAACCAGCGGGCGTACCAGCTGGGCAAGCGGCTCGGGGAAGCCGCGCGCGACACCGCCAGCAACGGCGAATCCGACGACATCGCGCTGCGCGTACTCGGTGACTACGGCTTCGAGCCACGCGTCGAACGCGACGGCATTGTCCTCGGGAACTGCCCTTTTCACGCCCTGGCGCAGCAGTACACCGAACTTGTGTGCGGAATGAACCTTTCCCTGCTCGAGGGGCTCCTCGATGGCCTGGCCACCACCAGATTCACCGGCCGCCTGCACCCTAGCCCACCCCACTGCTGTGTCCGCCTCATCCCCGGGGGAAAGGATCAGGCGGGGGTGCCGGCCAGCGGGTGAGCAGCGCAGGGCGGGCCGGACGCGCTGAGGATCTTCTCGGGAAGAAGAGATCGAAGAGGAGATGACAATGAGAATCAGGGAGATCTTCGACTTCCGTGGCTCTATGCGGGCCGATATCCGGGATGGTAAAGCGGCGACGACTCTGGCCGTCACTGCGGTGCGGTCACGTCTCGCGGCGATCCTGCTCGCGATGCTGGTCGTTGTGGTGGGGCTTATGGTGGGCAGCTCCGGGGCTATGGCTAGCGTTGGCGCTGGAGGCGGCGATCCAGCCGCCGTCTCCGCTGCCCCCGCCACCATTGTGATCAGTAATTTCGCGTACGGGCCGGCGTCTTTGTCTGTCGCCCCCGGAACGAAGATCACGGTAGTAAACCAGGATCGGCCTCCGCATACCGTGACTGCCCGCGACAAGTCCTTCGATACCGGCACCATCGCCGGGGGACAGCGTGGCGAGTTCACCGCACCGAGCTCACCGGGGACCTATCCCTACATTTGCACCGTTCATCCGTCTATGACGGGTGTACTGATCGTGGCCTGAGCCCGTCAGCCCTTCAGGGCGTCGGCCAATTCGGTGGCCATGGGAACAGCTTTTACCTGATTCCGGTGAGCGCGAAGAACTCCTGCCGGGATCGGGCGTCCTCACGCAGCAGCCCATGTAAGGCTGAGGTCACGGTTCGTGAGCCGGTGGCGCGCACACCTCGTAATGACATGCACAGGTGCTCCGCCTCGATCACGACACCGACCCCCTTGGGGGCCAAGTGCTCCTGTAGGCCATCGGCGACCTGCTGGGTCAGCCGCTCCTGGACCTGCAGGTCCCGGGCGAACAGCTCAACGACCCGGGCCAGCTTCGACAGCCCGAGGATGCGCCGCCCAGGCAGGTATCCGACGTGGGCGACGCCGTGAAAGGGCAGCAGGTGATGCTCGCACAGCGATTGCACGGGGATTGTTTTGGCTAGGACCAGCTCGTCGTAGCCCTCATCGTTCGGGAAGGTCGTCAACTCGAACTCGCGCGGAGTCAGCAGCTCAGCAAAGGACTGGGCGACTCGCCGTGGTGTGTCTGAGAGGTGTTCAGAGGCTGGGTCCTTACCCAAGGCGATCAGCAGATCGGCCACCGCTCGCTCCGCCGCGGGCAGGTTCACCTTTCCTCGGGAGGTGACCACCCGAAGGCTCCGGCGGTGCTCGGGGGCTGGTGGCTCTGGAAGCGATCCCGTTGGGTCGACGACGCTCATCAGGTGAGATTCTTGCGGTGCGGTGGGGCTGCGGAAGCTTCCTCGGCCATGACTCCCTCTAACGTTGTAATCCACTAATGCTAGAAGTTCTCGACTGTTTCGTCAATGAGAATTGGTCATAGAAGCGCCGCTGGGGCTCGGGGCCTGCTGGTCGCTGCGCTCGATGACCGTCGACGCGGTGTCTAGCTGGGCAATGCTGGCCGCATCTTCCAAAGATGATCAATCTTGCCTAAGGGGTCAGGCTGAGCTAGGCTTCTTCTATAAACAGTGTTTGTAATTTTTAGAAGACTCAGCGAGCGGAGACCACCGATGAAGTCCCGTGAGCATCGCGCTGTGGGGCAGGCCGCTGCGGGCGGCGCGCACGTCCAACTCGGCGGCGAGCGCGCCGAGCAGCATTGTGTCCTGAGCTACGGCGACGTGGTGGCCTTGAGCGGTGATTACTTCGCACCTGAGGACTTGTTCCGGCTGGCCGCTATCCCCGGCGAGCGGGGGACCAAGCCCGGCACCCGGGACGAGATCATCTGCGCGCTCAGGGTGATGGCCGAGGACGAGTCCTACATTGATGCCCGCTTCGAGCCCGCAGGGGAGTTCGGCCAGTTCCGGTTCACCGCGGTGACCGCGATGAGCGAGGTCGAACGACGAGTCCGGGACCGTTACCTGAGCTTGGCCACGGTGAACGGGGACCACTTCGTCACTCCCGACCCCACCGGGACCGCCCAACACCAAGGCCGGGATCAGCACGCCAGCCGCTTCGCCTCAGCGGTCACCGCCTATCGCCACCTCCATCAGGTGGCCCTCGACGAGGCCTACCGGCTGGGGCGAAGCCACGGGGAGGAGTCCCGGGCGATGGCGCGGGAGGCGGCAGCCCAGCACTACCTCACTGATGCCTTCGCGGCCGGGCACCTGCGTACTCCGGTCACGGCCATCCGCCGCTTCTGGCATCAGCGCTACCCCCAGTTCTGGCAGAGCCTGCAACGCAGAGTCGCCGCCGACACGGCCTCAGCGCTGAGAGAACTCACCCGACCGGCGAGGATGCTGCCAGATGGCCTCCTCTACCAGCGCACCCTCGCGGCGGTTCAGGCCCGCACGAAAGGGTTCCCGCCCCTCGGCCTCGGGGATCTGCTGGCCCGGGTGTTCCACGACTGGGACGACAGCCACGGACTCGTCCTTGATGGCGGCGGCATCCTCTTCGGCGATGGCCACCTTGGGCAGGGCGTTGGCCAGGAACTCGCGATCGCCGCGGCCCGCGCTGGCATCGACGATGTCGAGGCCGCCTACCGCCTCGGGCAATCCGGAACCCGGCTATCCGGCGAGCTGCTCTACCAGGCGATCCGCGCAGCCACCGGCGCCCCCCACCACACATTCGGGCCGGAGACTCGGATCCCGACCGTCTCCGCCGCCAATCCCCCCCAGAACTGGTGGGCATGGGATGCGGACACGCTGTGGAGTTCCCCCATCGTCGGCACTACAGGGACCACCGTGGGCATGGCGGTCGAGGAAACTCTGCGCCCGGGGGGCGAAGTCTTTCGTC
>DASTBN010000419.1:0-9917 GCA_035712045.1 Pseudonocardiaceae bacterium | reverse complement strand
GTTGGCGGGCAGCTGTGACGGCTGCCCGTCCTCCGCACTCACGGTGAAGATGGCCATCGAGAAGGGGATCGAGGACGTCGCTCCGGAAGTCACCAAGGTGGAAGTGGAAGGGGTGGCACCCGACCCGGCGTCGCGGCTGAGCGCTGCCCCGAGCGCGGAGGGTCACACCCTTCTTCCTCTGACCCAGGTGAAACGGCAGCCGGAGCCCCCGTCCTCGACCTGGGTGGAGGTGAGCGGGATCGAAGGTCTCGGCCAGGGCAGGATGGTTCCCACGCAGGTCGCCGACATCGCGACGGTTGTCTGCAATGTGGCCGGGAACCTCTACGCCTACGCCGACTACTGCCCGGCCTGCGGATCGGGATTGACTGGCGCGGAGCTGGTGGGGGCGGTGCTCGCTTGCCCTGGCTGCGCCCAGCGTTACGACGTGGTCCGGGCCGGCCGCGGCATGGGCGAGTCTCAGGAGGCGACAATGGTGCACCTCGACCCGCTGCCGCTGCTGACCGAGAATGGCGGGATCCGGATCGCGGTTCCCGCTCAGGCGGCGTCATGAAAGGGGGGCTGCGGCGCTTCGTGGCAAGCGCCGCTCCCCCGCCCCCGTCGGCCGAGCAACCGGTCGAGCGGTGCGAGATGTGCGCCGAGCCGATCGCGGAGTTTCACGGGCACGTGGTGAACATCGAAACCCGCAGTTTGATGTGTACCTGCCGCCCTTGCGCCCTGCTGTTCACTCAGACGGGCGCGGCGGGCGGGAAGCTGAGGGCCGTTCCCACCCGCTACCGGTACGCCGCTGGCGTGCCACTCGCCCAGGCGACCTGGGACTCGATCGGGATCCCGGTGGCGATGGCGTTCTTCTTCACCAACTCCGCGAGCGGGCACACCAGCGCTTTCTATCCGAGCCCGGCGGGGGCGACCGAGTCGCTGCTGTCGCTGGACGGGTGGAAGGACCTGCTCGCCGCGACTCCGGAGATGGCTGACCTGAGCGACGATGTCGAGGCGTTGCTGGTGCACAAGTCATCAGAGAACGGGTTCGAGTTCTTCGCGGTCCCGATCGATTCCTGTTATCAGCTGGTGGGCCTGGTCCGCATTCACTGGAGAGGCTTCGACGGCGGCGAGGAGGCGTGGAACGAGATTCACAAGTTCTTCGACGACTTGCGGGAGCGCAGCGAGCGGGTGGGGGTGAGTGGTGACTGAGCTGTCGTTCACCTGTCTCGGCGTGAAGCCCGAGGAGTATGCCGTCGCGCCCACGCTGCTGTTCCGGCTGCGGATCGACGCCGCCGGCGGCCAGCGAGTGCGAGCCATCGCGCTGCGGACGCAGATCAGGATCGAGCCCTCTCGCCGTGGCTACGGCGATCAGGAAGCCGAGGGATTGATTGAGCTGTTTGGCAAGCGCGAGCGCTGGGGCGACACGACCAAGCCATTCCAGTTCGCCAGCATCTCGACGGTCGTGCCCAGTTTCACCGACAGCATCGAAGTCGATGTGGCGGTGCCCTGCAGCTACGACATGGACGTCGCCGCAGGCCGGTATTTTCACGCGCTCAGCGATGGCGAAGTCCCGTTCATCCTGTTGTTCAGCGGGACGATCTTCGGCGACGCCGAGAAGAACATCTGGATCGAGCAGGTGCCCTGGCACTGCGAGACCCGGTGCCGGATGCCGGTAGAGGTGTGGCAGACCATGATGGACATGCACTTTCCCGCCAGCGGGTGGCTGCGGTTACGCCGCGACACCATCGACGCGCTCGCCGAGTTCCGGGCCGCCCGTGCCCTGCCCACCTGGGATGACACCATCGCCGCCGTCCTGGACGCGGCCCGGGAGCGCACCGCGGAGGGAGGGGCATGACAGCCCCGATGGACCTTGCCCGCGAGGTCGCCGACGCGGTCCTCTACGAGGGCTACCTGCTCTATCCCTACCGGGCCTCAGCCCGCAAGAATCAGGCTCAGGTCCGCTTCCAATGGGGTGTGCTGGTACCCCCCGCCTACGCCGCGGCGGGGCACGGGGAACACGCGGGCTCACACAGCGAGGTCCTGCTGGAGCCCGGTACCGACCCGGTGCTCCACCTGCGGCTGCGGTTCCTGCAGCTGCAGCACCGCAGCAGCGGAGACGAACTGGTACCCGAGTTCGACGAGGCGGTGGAGCACGAACTCGACTCTGTCCTGCCGGTATCGGCGTTCCTGGACACCACACACGTGGTTCCCGTCGTCATCCCCGGGGGCACCGAGACCACCGACGGTGTCACCCGCGAGCGCTGGCCGCTGCGGGGTGAGATCCGGCTCTCCGCACGGGTACTGGAAGGCCCCTACGGCATCATGCAAGTCAGCGTCGAGGTGGTCAACACGGGGCCGTGGAACGATCCCGAGGCCCAGCGGAACCTGGCGCTGCGGCACTCGCTGATCGCCGCGCACACCGTGGTCGCGGTCACCGACGGGGAGTTCCTCTCCTTGCTCGACCCGCCGGAGTGGGCCAAGCTCGCCGTGCAGGCCTGCCGTAATGAGCGCACCTGGCCGGTGATGATCGGTGACGCGGGACGCCGCGACACGCTGCTGATCTCACCGATCATCCTCTACGACTACCCGACGATCGCGCCGGAGAGTCCCGGTGAGCTCTTCGACGGCACGGAGATCGACGAGATCCTCACCCTGCGCACGATGACGCTCACCGCTGAGGAGAAGGCCGAGGCGCGCGCGACCGACGAGAAGGCCCGCAAGCTGCTGGACCGGATCGACTCGATGCCCCCCGAGATGCTGGACAAGCTGCATGGCGCGATCCGCTATCTCGACGGAGCCCCCGCAGCCAAGAAAGAACCGGACTCACCTGAGACGTTCACCACCCCGGGCACGCCATGGTGGGATCCTGGCGCGGATGCCTCGGTGGACCCGGAGACCGACAGCGTGATGATCGATGGGGTCGAGGTCGCCAAGGGCAGCCAGGTGCTGCTCATGCCGGGCTCACGCCGGGCGGACGCCCAGGACATGTTCCTCGAGGGGCTGACCGCCACCGTCGCCGCAGTGCTGCACGATGTCGACGGGAACATTCACGTCGCGATCACCATCAACGATGATCCGGGTGCGGAGATCTCCATCGCACACGGCCGGTTCCGCTACTTCGCCCCGGACGAGCTCAAGCCACTCGGGGCCCCGTCATGACTGTGGCGGCAAAACCCACGGCGCTGAAAACCATGGTGGCCGGAATCGGCAACATCTTTCTCAGCGATGATGCCTTCGGTGTCGAGCTGGCCCGCCGGCTCACCAAGGAAACGGTGCCCGAGGGTGTGAAGGTCGTCGACTACGGGATCCGCGGCATGCATCTGGCCTACGATTTGCTGGAGATGGCCCCGGCCACCACGATCCTGCTCGACGCCGTGTCACGCGGCGGCGACCCGGGAACACTGTACGTGCTCGAGATCGGATCCGGTGACGTACCGGGCATCGAGCCCGCGGCTGTCGACGCGCACGGGATGACTCCCGACGCGGTGCTCGCACTGTTGGAGAACCTTGGCGGCAGCCCGGGACGGACCCTGCTGGTGGGGTGTGAACCGGTCACCATCGAGGATGGCATGGGGTTGTCCGACCCCGTCGCCGCGGCCGTCGACAGGGCTGTCGGCGTTGTTCTGGATTTGCTCAACGACACGGAAGGAAGTGAAGGGTAATGTTCGGCTTGCTCCGTCGGCTGATCTTCTGGGGGACGGCGATCGGCGTGGTCACAGTAGCGGTACAGGTGTCGAAGGACGTGGCTCGCTACAAGCAGATCAGCGAGATGTAACCAGATCCCACTATGGGGGGCTCCCACCACGGAGGCCGTTACAACGGAGGTATTGGGCTCATGTGCCTCGGCATCCCGGGCGAAGTGATCGAGATCATACCTGACCAGCCCGACTTGGCCAGGGTCGATGTCAGTGGGGTCAAGCGCGCGATCAATATCGGTCTGCTGGCCGATGATCCGCCGGTTCCTGGTGACTGGATTTTGATTCACGTTGGCTTCGCCTTATCTAAGATCGACGAGCAGGAAGCGAAAGCGGCGATGGACTTCCTTATAAGCATCGGGCAGGCCTATGAGGATGAGATCGCCGCGCTCCTCGAATCGCGAATTGACGAAAGGCAGTGAGCGGAATGCGATTCGTCGATGAGTACCGGGATGCCGAGAAGGCCCGGGCGCTCGCCGCCAAGATCGCGGCGTTGTGCGAGCCGGGCCGGCATTACAAGTTCATGGAGGTCTGCGGCGGGCACACGCACACCATTTACAAGCACGGGCTGGAGGACTACCTGCCCGAGTCGATCAGCCTGGTACACGGGCCTGGGTGCCCGGTGTGCGTGATCCCGATGGGCCGGGTGGATGACGCGATCGCCCTGGCCGAGCAGCCAGATGTGATCATGACGTCCTTCGGCGACATGATGCGGGTGCCCGGCGGGCGGGGGTCGTTCTTCGACTCCTCGGCCGCCGGCACCGATATCCGGATGGTCTATTCCCCTCTGGATGCGCTAAAGGTCGCCCGGCAAAATCCGGACAAGCATGTGATCTTCATGGCGATTGGAATGGAGACCACCGCGCCGTCCACCGCCATGACAGTGCTGCGTGCGGCGTCAGAGGGCATTGAGAACTTCTCGATCTTCTGCAACCACGTCATGATCGTCCCGGCGATCAAGGCCATTCTGGACTCGCCCGACCTGCGATTGGATGGGTTTATCGGCCCAGGCCACGTATCGACCGTCATTGGTTGTCGCCCGTATGAGTTCATCGCATCCGAGTACGGTAAGCCGCTGGTCACGGCCGGCTTCGAGCCGCTGGACATCCTGCAGTCGGTATACATGCTGCTCCAGCAGTTAGTCGAGGGCCGCTGCGAAGTGGAGAACCAGTACGGCCGGGTGGTGCCGTGGAATGGCAACACGGTGGCGCTGCGGGCAGTGAGCGAAGTGATGGAGCTGCGTCCCTATTTCGAGTGGCGTGGGCTCGGCTTCATCTCGCACTCCGCGTTGCAAGTTCGAGAAAAGTACGCGGCCTTCGATGCGGAGCGGCAGTTCACCCTGCCTGGGGTGCGGGTCGCTGACCCGAAAGCATGCCAGTGCGGCGAGGTGCTCAAGGGCGTCCTCAAGCCGTGGGAGTGCAAGGTTTTCGGTACCGCGTGCACGCCTGAGATGCCGATCGGTACGTGCATGGTCTCCTCCGAGGGAGCCTGTGCGGCGTACTACAACTTCGGCCGCTTCAGCCGCAAGCGGGTCCGGGAAGTCAGTATTGAGAGCAGCAGGGCATGACCCATCAGGACACCACCCAGCAGCGGGCTGGCGGGGTGGAGGCCGCCGTCGCCGAGCATGAGGCTGACGCGGGATACCCGGCGCATGCCAAGCCCGGGACCGAGCACACCGGCCGGGAGCAGCTGGTCCTGGAGCGCATCGAACGGGCCCGGCGGGCCCGGCCCCGGGTACGGGAGAAGCTCATCACTCTCGCGCACGGCGCCGGCGGCAAAGCCACCCAGTCACTCATCGAGGCGATCTTCCTGGACGCCTTCCGCAATCCGGCGCTGGAGCCGTTAGAGGACGCCGCGACGCTGACGGCCGGTGATGCCCGGCTGGCGTTCACCACGGACTCCTATGTGGTGTCACCGCTGTTCTTCCCCGGAGGGAATATCGGTGACCTCGCGGTCAACGGCACGGTCAACGACCTGGCCGTCTCCGGCGCGCGGCCGGCGCATCTATCCACTGGGTTCATCCTGGAGGAAGGATTCCCGGTCGAGGACCTGCGGCGGATCGTGACCTCGATGGCGGCCGCAGCGGCAGCGGCTGGCGTCTCCATCGTCACCGGTGATACCAAGGTCGTGCAACGGGGTAAGGGAGACGGCTGCTACATCAACACCGCCGGGATCGGCGTGATCACCGGCGGGCTGAACCTGGGCGTGGCCACGGCCCGCCCCGGCGATGTGGTGATCGTGTCTGGCCCGGTCGGCGATCACGGCATCACCATCATGCTGGAACGCGGCGAGCTGGACCTGGAAGCGGAGCTGGTCTCCGACACCGCGCCCGTGCACGAACTGGTCGCTGGCCTGCTCGACGCGGTAGGCCCGGATGTCCGGGCGATGCGTGACGCTACCCGTGGCGGGGTCGCGACCATCCTCAACGAAGTGGCCACGGCTGCGGGTGTGGCCGTCATCGTCGAGGAGGATTCGGTCCCGGTGCGCCCGGAGGTCCGCGG
This sequence comes from Pseudonocardiaceae bacterium, assembly GCA_035712045.1. GTDB lineage: Bacteria > Actinomycetota > Actinomycetes > Mycobacteriales > Pseudonocardiaceae. Next base: position 3,742 of record DASTBN010000419.1, on the reverse strand, counting down.
AGCCTGCGAGCTGCTGGGTATTGACCCACTCTATGTCGCCTGCGAGGGACGCATCGTGGCGATCGTCGACCCCGCTGCCGCCGATGCGGCAGTGGCCGCGCTACAGGCGCATCCACTCGGCGCTGGGGCGACTGCGATCGGCCGCATCGCCGGGGATCCGCCGGGGCTGGTCCTGCTCAAGACCGGGTTCGGCGGAACCCGAATCATCGATCTGCTCGTCGGCGATCCGTTACCACGGATCTGCTGATCGAGCACGGGTACTGCGGGAGGTCCGCTGAATCGGCAAGAGTTGATCGCTGAGCTCGTGGCCGACTGGCCCGAGCCCGGTGAAGTCGTATACCTGGAGCGCCGGGGCGAGGTTTATTCGGTCAAGCGCACCGGCGACGACGGGTCGCTGCCCGTGCCAGCGCCGGAGGAGTCCCTGCCCGATGCCTGGATTTACTACGGCGGATGGCAGGAACGCCACCGCGATGATTTGCCAGCATTCTTCGATGACCTGTTCGCTGAGATGGACGCGGCGGCCGGGGGTCACGACCGGTGCCGCTGGTCGGTCGATGATCCCTGGCCGCACGCGCACTGATCCACGTCACTGGCATCGACGTCACCGGCCTTGAGGTGAGCTGCGATGGTCTACCGTGTCCACGCGAGGGAGCGGGCGGCGTTCAAACGCTGCCGCCGGGAATGGGACCTGGGCTCACCCAACCGCCAGAACCTCGAGCCGGTCCGCCGGCCCGGTGCGCTCGACCGGAGCCAGGCGCTGCGCGACGCCCTGGCGGTGTACTACTTCCCCGGGATGTGGGAGTGGGACCGGGCCATCGTGCATCCCCTGGTCTATCAGGCGCTGGATCGCTCGCTTCGCGGCCGCGCAGACGGTGGCGGGGCCACAGGCGATGAGCGGGCCCGGCAGGAAGCGCTGGACTGGGGCCGCGCTCTGCTCGACGCCTACGCGGCGTGGGCGCCGACGGTGGATAACTTCACGCCGATTCGCATCGATACCGACTTCGAGGTGAACGTTCCCGACCCGGCGAGGCCCGATACCAACCTGCTGACCGCGGACGGTGATGAGGTCCGGTACTGCGGCCGCGTGGACCTGCTGGTCATCGACTCCGACGACGCCTACTGGGTGATCCAGCACCGGCTGGTCACCGAGAGCTGGGCCGAGGAGGACACGCTCCAGCTGGATGAGCGGACGATCGCCTGGGCCTGGGCCTGGCCGAAGTTCTACCTCGGGATGCGGATCGCGGGCACGATGTACAACGAGATCCGCGTTGACGCTGGCGAGCTGGGTGGGAAGCCTCCACCGCCGTCCGGGCGCGCGCGGGTAGGTCACCGCCGGATGTATGCCCGCAGCGGCGCGGTCGGTGGCGAACGGCTGCAGATCGAAGGCACCGACGGGTTCCGCCGTACTCAGATTCGCCGCGGCGAAGCCGAACTCGCTGCCGCCGGACGCGACCTGGCCGCCGAGCTCAGCATCGCCACCAGCGTGAACCTCCCTGTCTATCCCAGCCCCGAGCCGGGAGTCTGCGCCCGCTGCGCGTACCGCGTGCCGTGCGTGATGATGAACCAGGGCCGCGACACCACCGCTGAGCTCTCCGCGTCCTACCAGCAACGTCCCCCCGAGTCCATCCAGGAAGGCCGCCTCGGCGGCGTCACCTGGTCCATGAACCGCGGTGCCGCTCCACCGCCAAACTGGTCACGCAAGTCCTGATCTTGCCCAGGGATCGTGCCTTCCGGACGCCCGTGGTGAGCGGGAGTCCGGAAGGCCAACGTCAGCACCTTGTCGTGCGGTATTTCTATCGGCCGGAGAGATCCCATGGGGTGAGGCCCAGCTGGAAGGCGGTGATGTGGCCACCGCCGGTGAGTGAGGTCGGTGTGGTGATGGTGGTCACCGCGCCGGTGGCGGTGTCCACCATGTCGACCTTTCCGTCACCGCCGCAGGTGACGAAGGCGTAGCGCCCGTCCGGTGTGATGGCCGCGAATCGTCGCTCGTAGGTCGGGTAGTCCGGCGCGATGCCGTCCACCGGACCGTTGGTCATCTGCGCCAGGCCGACCGTGCGAACGATCTTCAGGTAGGTCGGCGAATCCGGGCGAATGTCAATGATCTTCAGCTGGTCCATGCCGTCGGGGGCCTTCGGCCTGATGATCGGCTCGACGGCGAAGGTCCGCGAGACGGGGAAGCCTCGCGAGCTGGCTCCCATCCCGACGGTGATCCGCCGGGCGGTCTTGGTCTTGAGGTCAGTGAAATGGGCGTCGAGGCGGACGTCCTTCCAATCGGTGGCGATACCCGGGGTGAGGTCCACGTTGAGCGGGGTCATGATGTGCTCGCCGTCGGCCATCACCCGCACCCGGTTGCCCTTGGAGAACGTCAGGCCATCGGCGTTCCAGGGCACCGTGACGCGGTTCTCCAGCGACGGGCAACGCGTGGGCTTGCACGGGCGCGCGGGGCTGGCTGGTGCGTCGCACCGTCTAGCGGGATGGCAGACCACGTCGAAGACGTCCAGGCCCAGGTTGTCGGGGTTCGGTGTCTGGTCCGCTCCGGTACCCAGGTTAGGTGGCTCCGGGCCGGTGGTGATCCCGATCGTCCCGGTCGCCGGGGAACTGAAGCCCCCGTGGCTGTTCGGGCCCATCGTGACGGTGCCGGTGGGCGTGACCTCGCCGTGCAGCAGCGTGGCGACGTTGTAGGCGCGCATCTCGTTGCCGCCCACACCCGCGAACAGCGTCAGGGGATTGCCGGCGAAGAACGGAGTCAGGTCCTCGGTGGTGCCCTTCATCGGGATCTCGAGCTGGGTGTCCGTGAACGTCTTGAGGTCGATGAGGTTGAGGGTCTCAGTGCCGGGTGAGGAACCTCCCCCGTTGGAGGCGACGGCGTAGTAACGGAAGCTGGGATCGACAGCCGTCCAAGGCGCCTCGGTACCCAGCCGGGAGCTGACGGAATTGACGATGCTGGGCGCTCCGTCATCGTCGAGCTTAATGGCCATCGTCCGCTGGTGGCTTTCGTCGTTGACGATGAGGCGGCCATCGGGCAGGACGATGACTCCCCCATGCATGGGGGTGTTAGCGGCCGGGTCAGCCCCAGCGGGAGCCGATCCAGCACTGCCGAGCTTGATATCGCTCAGTGTGCCGGTCAGCGTCATGTCGGGAACGCGGTAAAAGTAAACCTTCGCGGCGGCGCCGTCGGACACCATCAGATAGCGCTGCTGGTGCGGCTTTCTCTCCTGCCCCGCGTCGGCGGTGGTGGAGAGCCCGAGGGCGAGGGCGAGCGAGGCGATGACCGCGAGCGTGGCACGCGACGCCGGATGCGGGCGGCGTCTCGGGCGCTCGCCCCGCAGGTGAATTCCTCTCATTCGCGATTCCTCTCAATGATTCGATTGAGCATGATTCACAATCTCGGGGGGGGGGGGATAACGATTCCGCGGGCCATCTCCTTTCTTCACGACTGAGTCGGAAGCCGCGAGGGGGTTAATCCTTGGCGTGGCGATGGGTGAGATGGTTCAAGTGATAGTCGCCGATGCGGTAGCGGTCCCGATCACGGCGTCTTCATCGGATGGCGTCGCCCGATAAGGCGATTACGCCCATTCGCGTGGCCATCATGTGTGAGTCGGAATCAAAATTCACCACCGCCTGATTGCGCCGACCCCCGGTTGAAACACCATAAGCATGGCTAGCCATAAGCGCAAGAGCCTGGCAGAAGCAATTGTATGCTAATAGAAAGAACGGGCATCCATGGGGTTTACAAGGGGTG
>DASTBN010000418.1:0-7558 GCA_035712045.1 Pseudonocardiaceae bacterium | reverse complement strand
GGAGTTCGCCCAGGGCGCCGTCGCCCGCGCCGGGATCGTCGGCGACACCGGCGCCAGCGCGCCGGAGCACTGGGTGCCATGGCTGGTGGACCCGGGATTACACCTGCTGCTGTCCCTGTTCGCCAGTTCGGGCGAGGCGCTCGACTCGACATCCCAGCGACTTGAGCTAGCCTTCTCAGCTGGCTGCGCTGAACTGGGCCGTCTCGATGGCCAGGTGTTACCCGGCAACGTCGTGCACTTCGGCTATCGCGACGGGATCTCCCAGCCCACCATCGAGGACGTCCCTCCTAGCGGGCTGCCCGACCAGATGCCGAAGGCCCCGCCCGGCGAGTTCCTGCTCGGTTATCCCAGCCAGCACGAGGGTTTCAGCTATCCCGTGCCGACACCGCCCCAGCTGGGACTCAACGGCAGCTTCGGCGCCTTCCGGGTGCTAGCCCAGGACGTCGATGGCTTCGCGGAATTCCTCACCAAATCGGCGTCGGCGACCGGGTTGTCCGAGGAACTCATCGCGGCCAAAATCTGCGGCCGCTGGCGTAATGGCATACCGCTGGCTCTCTCGCCCGATACCGACACACCCGAGCGGCCGATTCCTCCCGAAGCGCTCAACGACTTCGACTACGTAGACGATCCGAAGGGTTACCGCTGCCCTATCGGGTCGCACCTGCGCCGGATGTACCCGCGGGGCGAGCGCGTCATGGGGAACAGCGCGCACAAGCACCGGATCGTGCGGCGAGCAATGACCTATGGCCCGCCTTATGACCCCGCGAATTCCCGGGACGGCCACGAGCGGGGCCTGCTCGGCATGTTTATCGGGGTGAGCCTGCTCGATCAGTTCGAATTCTTGATGGCGCACTGGGTCAACGACGGGACGTTCACCGCCGGTCTCGGTCGCGACCAGGATCCCCTGGTCGGCGCGCATCCCGACGGCGCGGGCCGTTTCGTGATCCCGCGCCCAGAGGGACCGGTCGTGCTGAACAACTTCTCCCGTTTCATCACCACCCGCGGCGGCGCCTACTGCTTCCTGCCCGGCATCACTGCCATCCGCTACCTGGCGGACCCCGCCGCGTCGAGTAGTCCGTGATCATGAGTGGTTCGCTAGGCCGGGTCAGCTGACCTCCAGGATGAGGGGCTGGCCACGCTGGCGGGCCTCGGTGAGCAGCCCAGAACTCACGATCGCCGGTGCCGCAGGTCGTAGCGTGATGGTGGTCATGTCTACCGCATTACCATCGCAAGCAAGTATCCGACCTGGCCAGGGGGATGGCTGTGCGACTTGTCAAACCGCTCCATGATGACGACCCCCGGCGTGTCGGCCCGTTCGAGATTCTGAACCGGCTCGGTGAGGGCGGGTGCGGAGTCGTCTATCTCGGCGTGGCCAGGGACAGCGGCCTGGTGGCGGTCAAGGTCATGCGCGCGGCACTGGAGCGTGGGGAGAAGCGCGACGAGCACCGTGCTCGCTTCCGCCGCGAAATCGAATTCCTGACGTATTTCTCCCATCGGTTCGTGCCCAGGTTCGTCAAATCTGGGAACCACCAGGGGTGTCCGTATCTCGCGACCCAGTTCGTCGCGGGACCCACGTTGCACGCGCTGGTCTGGCAGTGCGGAAGGCTGCCCGTTGAGGCGGTGCTGGGCCTGGGGGCGGGATTGGCCGGGATCGTGCACGACATGCATCGCCTCGGTGTGCACCGGGATGTCAAGCCAGGCAACGTGCTGGTGACCCCCGAGGGGCCGCATTTGATCGACTTCGGCCTCGCGCACCTGCGCGACGCGGTCCATGTCACCCGGCAGGGCGACATCGTGGGGACGCGGGAGTACCTGGATCCCGATGGCGGCATGCCGGCCGATGTGTTCGGGCTCGGCGGCACCCTGCTTTACGCCGCCACCGGTCATCCCCCGTATGAAGCCGCGACCCCCGGCAGCGCGGATCGGCCGCCGACCGGCCCGGTCGACTTCTCAGGGGTACCGGAGGAGCTGCGCGAGATCCTGGAGAGCTGCCTGCACCCCACCCGCTCGCAGCGCCCGCGTGCCGTGACGATCCTCGAGCTTCTCCAGGCCCGTCGGCGGGTAACGTCGTTCGCCGCTACTCTCCCGGCGACTGTCGCGCGGGAGCTGCGAGATACGGCGGCGCCGTTCACGTCGATTCCCGCGCCGGTCCCGTTCCGGGCACACCCCGCACCCCCGCGCGCCCCCCGCCCCGACCAGCCCCGTCCCAACCAGCCCCGCCCCGACCAGCCCCGCCCCGACGAGCGCCGTGCCGTCCCGGCCAGCGCGGGCGGGCGGGATGCGGTCCCAGGATGGCGGCGCCAGCTCGGCGACTGGGTGCAGGCCGTGGTGGCGGCTCCGGCCAGCCAGGTGCTGGTCGTGACGGCCGACGGTGTCATCACCGCGCTGGCCGAGAGTGACGGCGTGCAGCGGTGGCAGGAGAAGCTGCCCGCCGCGACGACCGGCGCGCTCGCGATCACCGGCTCGCGGGTGTACGTCGGCGCGGATGATGGTGACCTGCACGTGCTCGACGTGCGGGACGGACGGCGCCTGCCGCGCTCGAGGGTGGGCGGACGGGTGTCGTCCTGCGTGCTGGCCGGGCGGTATGTGGTCGCCGTGGCCAGCGATGGCGCGGTGGCCGCCTTCGACGGCGCGACGGGCGCGCATGCCTGGGATGACACGCTGGGGTGCGCGCTCACCGGGGGTCTCGCGGTGGCGGGCCCGATGGTGTACGCCGGTGGCGCCGATGGGAGGGTGTACGCGATCGACACTTCCCGCGACGGCGAGATCAGCCACTTCCCGTCCATGGGTCAGCGCATCCACGCGGTGGCGGTGAGCGGGGTCGGCGTGCATGTGGCGGGTGCTGATGGGGGTGTGATCAGCCTGGGCCTGAATGGATCCGCTCCGGGATGGCGGCTGGGCGCCGATCACGGGCAGGTCTGGGCCTGCCGCGCGGACCCCGCGAGCACCCTGGTGGCGACCGCGTCCATCGAGGGCGTGCTCCGGGTGGACGACGCCGCCACCGGGAGCAACCGGCTGACTCGCTCCGATCTCAGAGCGATCCGGCGCTCGCTGACACTGCATGGCGCTACCCTGCTGGTTGGCTGTGTCGATGGGCCGTTGATCGCGATGGATGTCCGGAGCGGCGCGGAGCTCAGGCGCCTGGACGGGGACAGTCCCATGGACGCGCCGGCCGCGGTCACGTCCTCGGGCGTGATCGTCGGGGGGTGGCTCGATGGCACCGTGATTGGGTTAGCACTGTCGCCGGGATACTCGTTAGCATGGATCTAGTTCGCCCGTCGGTGGGGATGGGTGAGTCGGGGACGGTTACTCGAAGTTACCGAGGTTCGATGCCCGAATCTGATCTCCGTGGTGCGTACTGCACGGTGTGTTCCTGGTCGAGGCCTCACTTGGGGGATCGGTGCTGTGAACGTCCCCCCAGCGATGCCACCGCGCTGGCCTGGTCGCGACCGGGTCATCACGATCTCTGTGCCGCGCTCCGGACGGCGGCGCTGATCCCGGAACCGGACCGCGAGGCTGGCCTCATCCGGCTGCTGGCCCGCTGCCGGGATACCGGGAGGCTAACCGAGCGGATGCGGCCCGGGGAAATCGATCTCGCCCGGTCCGCAGTGAAGAAAGCCGAGCGCCGGGCCCAGGCTGGCCGGCGCCCGGAGGGCGTGGTCGCGATGTCGCTGGCCCGCATGGTGGCTGGGGAGATGCGCCGGCTGGTGCTCATCGAGCTCGGCCCGGAGGGACTGTGCTGCTGCGAGATCCTCCGCAACCCGGACGGCAGCCTGCACGTGATCGATCGGGGGCTGCGGGACGTGTGGGCGGAGCTCACTGGTGGCCAGGCCGACTCGGAGCAGCGGAGATTCGTCCTGGCCGGCGGCGTCGGCGACGAGGAGCCACCGCCGCGCCGTGAGCGGAGCCTGCTCGGGGCGCTCGCGCGGAGGTACCTGAGGTGGTGTGAGATCCAGGCCAGTGATCCCGGCTCGGAATACCTGCTCCTGCGCCGGGTGACGGGATGGGGAGTGATCGACCTGTTCGCCACGGCGCTGCGATCCCGTGTGCTGCCCACGGGTGATGTCGTGCTGCGGGCCAGCGCGCCACCGCTGGTTTCCGCCGCCGGGGCCTGGTGCGCGGCCGCGCCGCTGCGGCATGGCTACGAGCTCGCGGTCGCCTCGATCGACGACGCCGACGGGGCCGTCGCGGTCTCCACCATCAGGTTGTTCGGCGCGGGGACCGCCGGGGATCCGGGTGGTGACGTGCGGATACCCGTCGAGCTCGCCCGCGCCGATGGCCAGCCCGGGCCGGTGCAGCTGCCGATCCTGATCGCGAAGGGCACGGAGGAGCGGGCCCAGCTGATCGTGGGTCACGCGGAGCTCCCGGACCGGGGCTCGGTGTCGTGCGAGCTGGTGCTGCGCGGGCCTGGGGATGTCGAGTTCGGCCTGGTGCGCTCGGTTCAGGGCGGGGTGGCGGTGCGGGTATCAGTCGCTGGCACGCCAAGCTGGCCGGACATCGTGCGCGGTCTGCCCTCACACAGCGCTTTCGATGTGGTCCTCGCGGTCGAGCTCAGCGGTTCGGCCGGGGTCGTGGACTCCCGCCTCGGGGTGCTGCGCCATCTCGCGCATGCCCTGCGCGCCAGGGATGCCGCGGCGCCCGGGTGTGTGCGCCTCGCCGCGATCCGATACCTCGATCACCCCGAACAGGTGTCCCGGCGGCACCACGAACCCTGCCAGCGGGTGCCGTTCGGCACGCCTGAGGAGGTCATCGACTCGGTGACCCGGTGGCATCCGAGCCCCCCGGATGTCAAGTATGGCTCCGCGATGGAGGACGCCCTGCACCTGGCCCGGGGGCTGGAATGGCGGCACGCGGTGCGGCGCTGCCTGGTGGTGATCGGCAGCCGGCCGCCGAGTGTGACCAGCCTCGGCCACTTTCGTGGCTCGGTGTGCCCGCAGAAGTATGTCTGGAGTGACGAGCTCGCCGCGTTGCGTGAGGAGCTGGCCGTGCGGTGCTTCGCTGTGGTGGATGAGCCGCCGTGGATGCGGGAGCCGGTCTTTGACCAGCCGGTGGCCCGCACCCGCGCCTGCTGGCGTCAGCTTGGCGCGGACGGCTACTTCGAGCTCGACCGGCTCACCGTGTCCGTGTCCGACCTCGTCGATCAGCTGATCCCGGGCCCTTCGGCACCACTGCCCCTCGCCGTCCTGACCGCCCGAGGCCGCGATGACACCTGATGACGGCGCCGAGACCCGCTACCCGGTGCGGCCCTACCGCCGGGTACATGAGAGTGAGAGCCCGTGGGGACCGGTGCGCCAGCTTCCGGCGGGAGGGCCACCGACGCGTCGGATGCCGGGCGCCCCGCCGGCGGACGGCAAGACCACCGAGTTCAGCGCGCCACCGGGGCCGGTGGGCACCGGGCCCCCTGATGGATCGGTGACGATCCCGATCCAGAACGGATCCCCCCCGGATGGGCGAGCGCCATGGTGGGAGCAAGCGCAATCGCCGCCCCAGGTGCGACCGGCCGAGCGGGAGACGCGGATCGCGCTGTGGGGCGCGACCAGCAGTGGCAAGACCACCTACCTGTGGACCCTGCCGCTCGCCGCGGAAGCGCAAGGCTGGACCGTCACCCCGCTGGATCAGGCCTCCGAGGCATTCAAAGACCGGGCGGAATTCGATCTGACGACTGAGGGGCTGCTGCCCACCGGGACTCAGAAACCGGTGCAGATCCGCTGGAAGCTGGAGCAGCCTCCGGGTGTGGAGGGCCCGCGGTGGCGCCGGCGTGAGATTCCCGGATCCCAGATCGTGCTGAGTACGATCGAGCGCAGCGGCGGGGACTTCGAGACAGTCCCCCCGGGCGTGACCGAGCAGCTCGCTGAGGCCGATGGCATTGTCTATCTCTTCGACCCCGATCGTGAGCTCAACCAGAACTCGCCCAACAACGTCAAGTACTTCATCGCCGCGATGAACTCGCTGCGGCGGCGCAGCCACGAGATGGACCGCATGGTCGATGGCCGGCTCCCGCATCACCTGGCGGTGTGTGTCACCAAGCTTGACGCGGTGAAGGTGTTCGCCAAGGCCCGCGAGGGCTTCTGGGTCACCCAGGCCGCCGAGTGGCCGCACTTCCCTCAGGTGGCGCCCCAGCACGCGCAGCCATTCTTCGAGTGGCTGTGCCGTACCGAGCTGGGTGATGCGGCGAACTTCGTGCGGGATCGGATCGTGGCCAACTTCCTGCCGCACCGGGTCACGTACTTTGTCTGTTCCGCGATCGGGTTTGGCCTGAACGGAGACCGGCTGCGGGATGGGCGCGGCCAGTTCGACCTCTCCGACTTCAGCAATCTGACCTCGGAGGGCAATCGGGTGCGCGGCATGCCACGGCCGATCAATGTTCTCGAGCCGCTGGTCGCCCTGGAGCGATCCCGGCGTCCTTCCAGCGGGCTGCTATGACCGAGATCAGCTGCTACTGGGCCTGCGTGAGCAAGCAGCCGCGAGATAGCTCCGATTACCGGGTGCTGAGTTGCAGCGCCAGCCAGGTAGCCAAATACCGGGCACTGGAGCTCCCCGACCGGCCCGGCACCCCGGACACCCAGGCCGAGGGCCGGGTCGACTCGCTGCCCTGGGTCACCTTCGGCCGCAACGGCCAGGCCGACCACCAGCTCACCATGTCGATCATGACTTGGACCGATTACCAGGATGCCGACAACCGGCCGGTGACGCTGACCCGCTTCTTCCTGCTGCCCTATGACCAGCTACCGGGCACGGCTGGTTACGCGGATCTCTATGGCGCCGCGGCTACGCTGCCGCTGCCGCCGCAGGCTGGCACGGAACTGGTCAGCCTCACCCTCTCGGACGCGCCAGTGTCCACCGGGCACGACGCGGCCCGCCACGATCTACCCAGCCACGATCTACGCTGGGCCGCCGCGACCGCGGCGGTGCTGCTGGAGAGCCGGGTGATCATCACCGGGCCGCAGGACGCCGATACCCAGCGGCGCCTGGCTGCGGTCGATGCCATCACCCGCTTCCTGCCTTACGGATACCGGGCCGACCTCACCGTAGCGAGCTGGGCGAGTTACCCGGAGCAGCATTGGCAGCGGCTGTGTTTCGGCCCTTACGCGGCCGGTGATCTCACCGGGGTGCGGCTCGATACCAATCCCGAGCCGCAGTCGCCGGCCGCGCGCCAGTACCACAGCTTGTTACTCAGGTACCTGGACAGTCGGCAGGAAGATCGCCTTATCGCGTGGCTGGCGGGCTGGTCCGCACCACTGTCCTTCGCCGCAGGTGCGGGCGCCGCGCTGGAGATCCTGCAAGAGCTGGATCTGCCTGACGCCGTCCTCGAGGAGGTGCGGGCGGGCCGTGGCAGCTGGGAGCGGGTGCGGCGGGTGCTCACCGAGCGCGGGCCAGACGTGTTCGACGAGCGGGGCCGCTACGACATCTTCCGCTTCGCCCTTACTGTGCGCGGGCTCGACGCGGGCAGGGCACTCGGCCCGTACTGGTCCCCGCTGTTGTGCGCCGCCGTCGTGGATGCCGCCCACCAGGCGAGCGGGCCCGCCGACGCGGACCGTATCGCCAGCGCGTTCGTCCC
>DASTBN010000417.1:0-3410 GCA_035712045.1 Pseudonocardiaceae bacterium | reverse complement strand
ACTCGGCGGCGGCCTCGTTCGCGGCCTGCACCTGGGTGCACAGTTCGGCTACTTGGCCGGTCATGAAGCCTGTTGTATGATACATGCCGGGCGGCTCGTTTCTGAGGATTGAGTGTGGTGACCCAATTCTTTCGAGGAACGAGCCGTCCGCCATGGAGGCGCGCCGGGAGAGAAGCGATTATCTACTGCGTGAATAACCCTCCTTGTATCGAACTCAACGATGAATCAAGCGGTTTAAAACTCGCGTGAAGGGCTAGGCTCCGCTAATCAGGCGAAAGCCAAGAGCAAGGCCGCCGGGTGCGGGATCGAATCGCCGACTTTCCGATTTTCAGCTCAAAATCCACCTGATAGGAGTACGACTACCTGGCATTTTGTGTGCCGCAATTACTCCGGAGAGGCGAGACAACAGGCAATGAGTGGCAGATGCGCACTAGCGTCACGCTGATCAAGGCGGCGCCAGGGACCTAGCCGAATTGTCCGATCTTCTGATTTTCAGGGCTCGGGATAACAGTTCGCCGGATGCCATTCAGGTCTGCAATCTGCGCCGCAGTATTAATACGCCACCACGTGCTGGAGCACCAGAGCTACGAGCTGGTCGAGCCCACCTGCGCGAGAGGGCCCGAGCAAGGGGACCTAGCGCAGCGTTGGATATCGGGGGGCTGGATGCCCGGTTGATCGTCGAGCAGTGGGTGCGCGGGGCAATGCCGCTGACGCGGCACCCTGGACCTGCGAGCCCCAGTCCCTCCGGGCAGTATTACGGGCAGGCCCACAGCCCTGCCCTCCACCACGCGCGACACCACCGCGGGCACCCGCGCACACAGCACAACCACGCCCAAACACCAAAAACAACAACACCTAAAGATCAAAACCCCGACCACGGGCTAGACACGGCCCCGCTCCTTCAGGGATGACCAGCGCGTTGGGCGCGGCCTTCCAAACTGGGCCTCACCGCTCCCAGCGCGGAAGATCGTCAGGCGGCCGCCAGGGACGTCACGGCTCCGGTACGCCGCCGCGCGGGCCGGACGCTGGGGCGCGTATAGGGCGCGACTGGCCGTGGATGGCCGGATACAGTCGGCAGCGCCGGACACGACGAGATCGGTCCTCGACCCTTCCTGCGCTGGTCAGGGGCTGTTTCTGCTGGTGTGGCGGGTCAAGGATTCGAACCTTGGAAGGCATCAGCCGACGGATTTACAGTACCCAGCCAACTTACTCCAACCAACTCACTGACCAGGCACAATACACTTGATTATCGATCTCAGCCTCGATCTTTGACGCGCCATTGACGCAAGCGATCTGCTGCCGTCGCGGGGACAGGGCGGCCGATGTTGTTGTCCGACGCTATGGCATAGCCCGCCACCCGGACCAAGGGCATTCCCCGACGTCCGGCGGCCCACAGACGGCCCCAGGAATCAGGCATGAGCCCCAGCTTGGAAGACCGGGCACGATCAAGATCCTGACCAGTATTAGTGCTGATCTGCGGATATGGGCGTGGAGGTGACATGAGTGACCGCTGTTGACCCGGCGACCCTGAGAAGGGGCACGCGGCGGGACTGGGGGCCTACTGGGCGGGCAGGATCTGGAGGCCTTCGTGCTGGGCGAAGTCGGTGAAGTCCTTCAGGTTCAAGGTTGCCAGCGGTAGCCCGCGAACCAGGCAGCATGCCGCGATCCAGGTGTCGTTCGCTGGTCGTGGCCGGCCCCGGAGCTGGGCGTAGGCCTGAAGCTCTCCCCAGGCTCCGGCCACGGTTTCGCTGTAGGGGAGTATGAGGAGCCGGGACAGGAAAGTCTGCATGCCGACCTTGCGTTGCGGGCCCCAGTTACGCACCAGCGTCCATTTGGTGAGCTCGCCGACGGTGACGAAGGTGATGGCGAGGGTCTTGCCAGCGAGCTGGCGGGCCAGGGTGGTGGATACCCGCCGCCGGAGCACAGCAGAGGCCACGTCGGTGTCGAGGACCACGGTGCTCACGCGATGTCGGCGTGCCGGGTGGCGTAGAGGTCTGCCAGGAAGTCCTGGTACTCCTGCTCGGATTCCCACAGCTCGGGCTGAGCCAGCTCGTCGATAGAAACGATCGGCTCAACGCCCTGGCGCTTGGCAAGCTCGTCGGTCGGGACCTCCTCGGCGGGCCAGCGGCCGGGCAGCTCGGTCGTCGACGACATGGATCCACCTCCTTACCACACTCAGCATCTCACCCCGGCGCCTTCGTCGCGAACGCCATCCAGGGAGCCCGCGGGTTGAACCCACTCAGCTTGCGAACTACAGGATCCGGCTTACAGGCCAGCTCGTCCGCCCCATGCTTCGCTACCTGCGCCAACGGGAGGATCCGTCGGCTTCACCAGGAGGAATGCTCTCGTTACTTCTCTGGGTTTCTCACTACTTCCCGACGTCTCACGGCCCGGCGACGGCCCGGGTGCTGATTTTGCTGGGATCGTCATGATCTTGCGCGCTGGGAGTTGTGGGGCATCCCGTCGGCCTGGCACAGCCCGACCATGCGCTTCCCCGGGAGCAACGTCCCTCCCCAACATCGGCTGAGCGTGCCAAGCTTGCCCCTGGGCAGCGCGTGGCAGCCCTGAGGGGAGGTCGACGGGATACCCCGCCACACATCCCCGGCCCCGCACCGGGCTTTTGGCAGCCGTGTCAGCCATCCCGGAGGCCCGCCCGGCGAGGGCATGACTTGGTTGCATTTGCTGCGTAGTGCACCCTGCCCGCTGATGCTGATCACACATGAGTCCCAGCTTGGAAGGTCGGGGGTGATTAATGAGCTGACCTGCGCTAATAGTGATCAGGGGGTGTGAGCGAGTAAGGGAAGCGAGTGACCGCCGGTGATCCCTGGTAGCTCTACCTACACTAGTACGATCGGCAGCGGGAACGCATTGACTGTGGTGGCTGCGGTGTTGGTTCGGCGTATCCCGGTGTGTCATGGGTTGGTGTTGGGCAGTGCTTGGGCGACGGGTACGCCGGTGCTGATGTGACCATGATCAGTACGGGTGAGGCCGCGAGCGGCGGTCGCGACGGCGGGGGAACCCAAGGCCAGCGAGGTGGTGTGCCGGGGTGCCAATACAACCGATAGCTCTATTCGGAGATGCTGGTGCTACGGGGCTGGCGGTGAAGTTACGGGTATTGGGTCCGGTGGAGGCCATCGTAGGCGGCCGCCTGGTGGGTTTGGGGCCACCCAAACAGCGTGCGCTGCTTGCGTTACTGGCGAGCCGAGCAGGCCGACCGGTGGCGGTTGATGTGCTGTTGGAAGAGCTGTGGTGCGGGAATCCACCGCCGGTAGCGATGACCTCGCTGATGGCCTATCTGTCCAATTTGAGGCGAATCCTAGAGCCAGGCCGGGCGCCGCGGGCACCGGCTGTGGTGTTGCGTACCCAGGCCCCGGGTTATCTGCTGGATGATCGTCGTGCCGGTATCGACG
>DASTBN010000416.1:0-10990 GCA_035712045.1 Pseudonocardiaceae bacterium | reverse complement strand
CCTCGACTGGAGTGCTGTAGCGGCCGTGCTGGTGCACCGTCACGCGAGGCTTCCTCTCGGAGGTTGGGCGGGTCGGAGGTTAGGCGGGCGCTGTCCTGGCAGGCGTCCACGGTAGCCGCTTGTGAACGCAGGAACAAAGTCGCGAGCCAGGGCGGGCCCCGGTACTGAGCGGACCGGCCCAGGGGACACCCGCGAGCGGGGACCCATGACACGGTTCAAGGGGCGCGCTCCCTCTCGGAGCGCGCCCGTGATGCGATGACGGGTAAATCCACAATCACGACGCCGGCAGCGACAATACCTGCCCGATCACGAATACGGTCGCATTCTTCGTGGGAATATTCCCGCACAATATCGGAGCGCCATTCACGGTGGGCGCCGCCGCAGTGCCGCCAATTTTAATCTTGGCGCCTTCCATGCTGTCGAGAGTGCCCGCCGCGACCATTCCCGCGGCGTCGTAGCGCTGCGCGACCACGTGGTAGGTCAGGATCTTGGACAGCTTGCTGTCCGGCGAGGTCACGTCCGGCGCGGTGGTGAGGTCTTTGAAGATACCCGGGTGCTGGGCCTCCAGCGCCTGGAACGCCGGGTTGTACGGCGCGAAGACGGTCAGGCCCCGGGCGTCGTTCAAGATATCCACGAGGTTGGCCGCCGTCACGGCCTTGACCAGCGTGGCGGCAGCGGGATCGGGCGAGCTCAGCAGTGGGTTGTGGCTCGCCGCGGTGGCCACCGACTCGTTGACCATGCCCTGCGGGGAGCCGGCGCCGTCCCGGGGTACCCGGTCGCAGGCCGGCCCGAAGATGTCGCCGATCTTGGTGACCCCACTGCTGGCGGGCGCCACCGCCTCGTCGGCAGGGGCCGCCGCGTCGACGGCGGGAGAGGCGGCCTGGTTCCCGGTGGCGGGCTCCTGCGAGCTGGTGCACGCGGCTCCCATGGCGCTCACCGCCGCCAGGGCGCCCGCCGCGGCTAGTCGCTGGATCTTCCTCAACTCGATCACGACTCCTCATCGCAGATATCCGGTGAGGCCCGGGTCTTCCACATCGCGGATCACGAATTGGGATATATCTATCCCGCACCCGGGTGTCCTTATTGGACGGTGAACTGTACCGAATGCCATCCGGTGGCGCCGTCGGGGATCGGCGCGGCCCGGTCCTGAGTCTGAACGTATCCGCTCTTGTCCGTCGCCCGGACCTCAGCGACATGCGCACCAGGGCTCCACCGGCCGCGCAGCCGGAACATCCGCCAGGTGTCCACGTTGACTTCCGCCGACAGTTCCGCAGGTTGCCACACTCCATGGTCCAGGCGGACCTCGACCTTCTCGATCCCCCGCCTCGGTGCCCACGCGACACCGGTGATCGGCGTATCGGGGCTCACCCGTTCGAAGTATCCTGGACTGTCGATCTGGGACATCGTCTTGATCGGCGCGCGCTGCGCCCAGCCACGCTCGTACCAGTAGGCCCGGCGGGCGCCGAACGTCGTGAACTCCATGCCGGTGATCCATTTGGTGGCGGACACGAAACCGTAGAGCCCGGGAACGATCATCCGGACCGGGAAACCATGCTCGATCGGCAGCGGCTCGCCGTTCATCCCGATCACCAGCATGGCCTGGGTGGCCGGATCGGTGAGCGCCGCGGCGGGGGTCCCGCAGGTCCAGCCATCGGCACTGGTGGTGAGGGCCTGGTCCGCGCCCGGGTCGACGCCGGCCTCGGCGAGGATGCCCGCCAGGAGCACGCCGGTGAACTGGGCGGTGGAGATATAGGGCCCGCCGACCTCGTTGGACACGCAGGTGAGCGTCACCGGACGCGTTATGAGATCCCGTGAGGTCAGCCCGGCCCAGTCGATCGTCATCTCCCGCTTGACCATCCCGTGGATCCGCAGCCGCCAGTCCTCGGCGCGCAGCCGCGGCAGGGTGAGGTTGACGTCCACCCGGTAGAAGTCCCGGTTCGGGGTGATGAACGTCGGGGATCCCTCAGCGGCGAAATCCGCGCCAGCCGGGATCGTCGGCGGGCTCGCCGCGGGCACGATCCGGCCCACCACCTGGCGGGAGGCCTCGACGCCCTCGCGCCCGGCCAGCATCTGGCCCGCGGCCGCCGCGGTCCCGGCGCCCGCGGCGATCGCGGCCGAGGCGGTGAGCAGGGCGCGGCGGCCCACCACCGGCTCGCCGTCCCCGGTGACCGGCTGGCTGGGCTGGCCCAGGCGATGCAGCACAGTAAGCGTCCCGGTACTGGCGAGCAGCGCGCCCAGCGGCGCGAGCGCGTCGAGTGAGCCCGCGCTAGGACGGGAGATCACGGCGGCACCGGCGAGGACGCCGAGCACCGCGAGCAGCCAGAGGCCGGGGGTAGCCGAGCGGCGGGACACCAGCCCCGCAGCGAGACCGAGCACCGCGAGCACCACCGCCATGCCCCCCAGCAGGACGATCTTGTCGTAGCTGCCGAAGGCGCGGACCGCGAAGTCCTTGAGCCAGCTGGGGGTGAGGTCGATCGCTGCGGCGCCCACCGCCAGGAACGCCGAGGCTCCCGGCGAGATGAACCCGCCCAGCAGATGCCCGGTGGCCAGCCCCGCGGCCACGGACAACAACCCGGCCAGGGCCGCCACGGGGACGGGCAACCGGTCTGAGGTCATGACAGGCCATTCGGGTAGCTAGCAATGCGGGGTTCAGCGTCATACCAGATCGTAATGGTGATTACGATCCAAGAGCGGTTCGTAAGCGCTGCTCGTGCACCGTCCAGAAACCGTGTTCCCGCCCGTCGATGAGGATCACCGGCACCCGGTCGCCGTATTCGGCTCGCAGCTCCCGGTCGGCGTCCACGTCGCTGGTGCGCCACGGGACACCCAGCTCGTCGCAGATGCGCTGAATGTCATCGCGGGCCGCCGCGCAGGCGTGACAGCCCGCGCGTACCAGCAACGTCACCTCATGCCGCATATACCCAGGATCCCACCCGTGCGCCACGACTGGATAGCGGTCGGTGAGCCTCGTACACCACTCACTTACTGTGCGCGACACGGGAGGTGCATCGCGGAGCGTGTCGGCGTCGTATGCTTCCGCACGCTTTGGGCTCGCTTCGGGCCCGCTTCAGGCAACGAGTGACGCGAGCGGTCGGCACGAGCGGACGAGGAGGGGCGCATGCTGCGACCGAGATGGTCCTCAGAACTCCGGGGCCAGCCCAGGGCGGCGGACTGCCACGCGGCCAGCCGACTCCTCGAGCGCCGGGTCCGGCGCTCGAGCCTGATCGCGTGAGGTTCGCGCGCCCCCACATCCCGATCCCGGATCTGAGCCCGCCAGATCCGAGCTCCGCGAGCGTGGATCAGGACGCGGGGATTACGAACGTCGAGTCGGCCGCGGAGTCAGGCGCCGGGTCAGCCACCGGGGACGTCGATACCGCCGCGTGGGAGCTCGTCGCCGCCGCCCAGCAGGGTGACCAGAACGCGTTCGGCCAGCTCTACGACCGGTATGTCGATGTGGTGTTCCGTTTCGTCCTGTTCCGGGTGGGTGATCGCCCGCTCGCCGAAGATCTGACCAGCGAGACTTTCCTGCGCGCGCTGCGCCGGATCTCCTCGGTGAGTTACCAGGGCCGCGACGTCGGCGCCTGGTTCGTCACCATCGCGCGCAACCTGGTTCTCGACCACGTCAAGTCCAGCCGCTACCGGCTGGAGATGACCACCGCCGAGATTCTCGACTCCAGCGCCGATGACCGCGGCCCGGAGCACGAGGTGATCGAGGAGGCCACCGCGACCGAGCTCATGCGCTGCGTCGCCCAGCTGGGCAAAGACCAGCAGGAATGCATCATGCTGCGGTTCATGCAGGGCCTGTCGGTCTCCGAAACCGCAGCGATGATGGGACGTAACGAGGGCGCGGTCAAGGCGCTGCAGCATCGCGCGGTCCGCCGGCTGGCGCAGCTGCTGCCCGAGGGCCTGCGATGACCATCACACCCCCTCACCACCTGCCTGGCGCGGACGTAACCACGCCAGGCCCCGCTCGTTGCACTCAGGGACATGCCCCGAGGGCTCGAAGGCGGTGAGTACGATGCGCGCATCCGGAGGACGATCCTGCGATAGTCATGAGCAGGAAGCTTTTGCTCGCGCCGTGGATAGTGGCATGCGCGACGTCTCCAGCCGGTCCTTGCGCTCCGAGCTGTCCATCGTTGCCTCGTTGCGGCAGGTGGGCGCCAGTGTTGGTCCCGATCAGGCGGAACGGGATCGGATGCGCCAGCGGATCATGGCGGAGTTTCACTCAGTGGTACACGAGGGCAACAGCCCAGTGCTGCCGCTGCGTGCCTCACGCCGGAGCCGCTGGGTTCCCGAGCACACCCGGGGTCGGCTGGTGGTGGCCGCTGCGGCGGCGCTGTGCCTGCTGATGTCGCTGTCCGGGATGAGCCTGCTGCTCTCCCGGGACGCACTGCCCGGTGACGCGCTCTACAGCTTCAAGCGGACCGCTGAGTCCGCTGAGCTCGGGCTCGTGTTCGGTGATCAGCCCAAGGCTCTCAAGCATCTGGAGTTCGCCAGCACACGAGTCAACGAAATCGAAGCTCTGGCCGATCAAGCCGATGTCACCAGCGGCTCACCCGCCGGGCTCGGCAAGTTCGACCGGGCCCTCAATGACTTCGACTCCGACGCGACCGCTGGGGCACGGTTGCTCACCGGCCTGGCCCTCACTGGCCAGCCCAGCAGCCTGACTGCGCTGCGTAACTGGGCAGAGGAGCAGAAGACCAGGCTGGCGACAGTGCGTGAGGCATTGACTTTCCCGACCAGCGCCCGGCTGGACAGCACACTGGCCCTGCTCGACCGGATTTCCACCAGGGCCTCAGCGCTGAGTCATCGATCCGGCTGTGTCACGATGACTACTGGAGCGCGGGATGAACTGGGCATGCTACCGGCCCGGGACGCGTGCAAGCCACTCCCCATTGACGGCACCTCGTCGGTAACCTCGCTACCAGATGCCACTGGCGCACCAGGATCGGGTCAGCCCGCTGCGGTCCTGCCACCCAACCTGCTACTTCGCCCTCCTTCGGCGAACCAAGTGCCCGTTCCCACGCAGAATGTTCCGGCTGGTCAGCAGCCGAAGCTCCCCGCGACCCGGAATCCGAGTGGTGTCCTGCCAAATCCAAGTCACCCCGGCTCCCAGCCATTGCAGCCGGAGCCTTGGCGGCCTTTGCCGGGCAACGATTCACCCCAGCCCACCGCTCCCCTGCCACCGTGGATTCTGCAGCCTCGCCTGATATCTCCCGGATAGTCGTTAACTAAATTCCACCTAAATGCCGCCAGCTAGATCCTTATTGTTTGGTTGAGCGGTTGAGATCATCAAGGCAGGCTAGAGATTGATGTCCGCTGAGCGGGCCTGATGAGGAAGGGCAAGTACTCCCATATCAGGGCAGGATCTAGTGTCACCACGCGGTCACCGGAAGATCCGCAATGACGCCGTCGTCCTAGCAAGGACTGCTAGGACGACGGCGGTTCAACCCTCATATATTGGTCACGGCGGCACGGGCGTAACAGCGTCGCGCACCCTTCCCGCTGACCTCACCGCAGCCGCCTTCTTCGACGTCGACAACACGATGATGAGCGGGGCGTCGATCTTTTACTTCGCGCAGGGACTCGCCGCCCGGAAAGTCTTCCCGAGCGGGGCGCTCGCTTCTTACGCCTGGCATCAGCTGCGCTTCAGGATCGCGGGCAAGGAGCTCAGCCCCGCAGAAATTCACACCAGCCGTGAGCTGGCCTTGTCGTTCGTGGCTGGCCGGCCCACCCAGCAGTTCGTTGAGCACGGCGAAGATATCTACGACGAGCTGATGGCCGACCGGATCTGCTCCGGGACGCTGACGCTGGCGCGGATGCACCTCGCGGCCGGTCAGCGAGTGTGGCTGGTCACCGCGACTCCGGTGGAGCTGGCCACGATTATCGCCCGTCGGCTCGGCCTGACCGGCGCGCTCGGCACCGTGGCGGAGACGATCGACGGGGTGTATACTGGTCGGCTTGTCGGCGACATCCTGCACGGGGAAGCCAAGGCACGGGCTGTTCGCGCCCTGGCCCTGCGTGAAGGGCTCGATCTGGGGCGCTGCACCGCTTACTCCGATTCGGCCAACGACATCCCCATGCTCTCGATGGTGGGCACCGCTGTCGCCGTGAACCCTGACCCTGTGCTCCGGGAGATCGCCCGGGCCCGAGGCTGGGATATCCACCACTTCCGCCCCGGCCGCAAAGCCGCGAAGATCGGGGTTCCTTCGGTCCTCGGCATCGGCATGGCCGCAGGCGCCGTCGCGGCGGGCCTCGCCTACCACCGCCGCCCCCGCGACTAAGTTCTCATCGTTCTCTTCCCCATCCCCCGCGTGTCGGATCCTGGTGCCCAGCGGGTCGCGCCCCTGTGATCGGGCTTGATGGGCGCGTTGTGTTTTCGCATGCCGACGCGACACACGGGACACAGGGGCGCGACACGCCCGGACTGGGGGCTTACTTCTTCAGCTTGCGGCGCTGCACGCGAGTCTTGCGCAGCAGCTTGCGATGCTTCTTCTTCGACATCCGCTTGCGGCGTTTCTTGATCACCGAGCCCATGCCCGGCCTCCTTGCTGGTCGTATGCGGGAGCGCCCGAACCGCGAGACGCGATCGGTCGCTCAGGTTACCCCTGGTCCGGTCCGTGACCAGCGCCCGACCCGATCATCTCATCCGGCGTCGACGTAGGCGTTCTCCAGGTACCCGTTCACGGCCACTTCCGGAACCCGGAAGGATCGGCCGACCCGGACCGCAGGCAGTTCACCCGCGTGCACCAGCCGGTAGACCGTCATCTTGGATACCCGCATCATCGCGGCCACCTCAGCGACCGTGAGGAACTGCACCTTGGCCGGCCCGGCTTGTTCGTTCATCAGCATGGGTCATCGCGTCCTCACCACGTCGCGCCCCGCTGGGCTTCCCCTCCCGCGGTCGGTGACGCATTTGTTCTCATGAGAGTAGCGGGACGGGTGGTGGCCGTGCGACTCCTATCCGTATGTAAATGGCGGAATCAGTCCCGGTGGGCGGTCCCGAGTTCGATCGACCGGTCCCGCGCCGCCTCGATGGCGGCGAGCAATGCGGCGCGCACGCTGTGCCGCTCCAGCTCCCGGATCGCCATGATCGTCGTACCCGCCGGCGAGGTCACCGCCTCCCGCAGCAGCACAGGGTGATCACCGGTCTCGCGGAGCATCCGCGCCGCGCCCACGGCGGACTGGGTGATCAGTTCGGTGACCAGCGGCCGGGGCAGCCCGAGCAGGATCCCCGCGTCAATCATCGCCTCCACCAGGTAGAAGAAGTAAGCCGGCCCGGACCCGGACAGTGCCGTGACAGCGTCCTGCTGGTTTTCCGGCACCCGGACCACCTTGCCCACGCTGCCCAGCAGCTCCTCGGTCACCTTGAGGTGAGCGTCCGTGGCGAAGCGGCCCCCGGAGATCGCGCTCATCGCCTCACCGACCAGCATCGGCGTGTTGGGCATCACCCGGATCACCGGCACCCCCTCGGGAAGCCGACGCTCGTACAACGCGGTGGGCAGCCCGGCGCACAAGCTCACCACCAGGGTGCCCGAGCCGATCAGCCCGGCAAGCTCAGCCAGCAGCGGGTCGATGTCCTGTGGCTTGACCGCCACGATCAGGACGTCAGCCACCCGCGCCGCAGTGACGGTATCGACCGCGCGAACCCCATAGGCGGCTTCGAGCTGCGCCGCCCGGTCGGGATAACGCTCGGTGAACATCAGATCCTCCGGCCCACGCCCTGCGGCGAGCAGCCCGGACAGCAACGATTCCCCGATCTTGCCTGCACCCAGTACCGCGACCACGCTCATGCCACGCAGCGTGCCAGACCCGGCCCGGAACGCAGTAAAGCGCGGAGGAAGAAGGCGAGGTTCTCGGGCCGCTCAGCGAGGCGGCGGGTGAGGTAGGCGTACCAGTCGGCGCCGTAGGGCAGGTAGACCCGAACCGTGGCGCCGGTGTGGCAGAGTCGGCGCTGCTCGGCGGTACGGACGCCGTAGAGCATCTGGTACTCAAAGTCCGTCGGCGAGCGCCCGTACCAGCGAGCCCGTTCCCCCACGACGGCGATCAGCCGTGGATCGTGGGTGGCGAACATGGGGTAACACGGCGCCGCCAGCAGGAGGTTGGCGCAGCGCACGAAGCTGCGCGCGACCTCCCCCGGAGTCCGGAAGGTGAGTACGGCTGGTTCGGCGTAGGCGCCCTTGCATAGCCGCACCCGGGCACCCTGGACTGCCACGGTCCGGCAGTCGTCCAGGGTGCGGCGCAGCTGGGCCTGCAGCACCGCCCCGGTCATGGGCCAGCTGCGGCGCAGCCGCGCGTGCACCCGCAAGGTGGAGTCGGTGAGGGTGTGGTCCTCGGCGTCCAGGGTAACCGTGGTACCGGTCCGCGCCGCAGCCTCGCAGATGCGCGAGGCGTGACGCAGCGCCAGCGCCTCGTCCAGCCGCTGGCCCAGCGCGGAGAGCTTCACGCTCAGCTCAGCCCGCTGGGTTAGCCCCTGGGCGCTCAGCAGGGCCAGCAGCTCAAGGTAGGCCCGCACGGTGGACTCCGCGCCGCCCTCATCCGCGACGCTCTCCCCGAGGTGATCCAGCGTCACCCGCAGGCCCTCGGCCACCAGCGTGGCGGCGACGGCCACCGCCTGTTCACCGCTGGCTCCAGCCACAAAGCGACTGACCACATAACGGCTGACCGGGGCCGTCGCGACCAGCCCACGTACCGCCCGGTTACCCGCAGCGGCCAGGATCAACGAACGCAGCACATGCGCACGCTAGCAACGAGCCGGGCTTCCCAGGCGATGTCACGTCATGGTGACGCGGCGGGCGCGCCGGGCTCCATGAATGCTCGCCGACAACCCTCAGATCGGTCCGTATCCGGCCTGAGCGGACGGCTGCCGATCCGAGGGGTTGCCTGGGCCGATGGAGTTCCTCAGGAGCGCCTCAGCTCTTCTCCGCTCCGCCGACCTCGCTCAGGTGCTCCTGGGCCTGAGGCTTCGCGGCCCGCTCCGGCGCGACGGCGGTGACGGCTGAGGGCTCTGCCTCGGAGTAGTCCACGGCGAATCCGCCGCGCTCGCGGGCGTCCCGCACCGCGAACCGCACAGCTGCGGCCAGCACCACGAGGCCGATGACAATCTCGATCACGATGATGGCGCTCATGACAAGCGTTCACTCCTCACGAATCAATGCCGATATTCCCCCACCGCGGTGAGCTGCGGCACTGGGCCGCTCACACATCTGGGCCGCTCACACATGCAGGCGCGCGAAGAGTAGCGCCTCGGTCAATAAAGCTCGACGCTCCGGGCGGTTATGGGCGCGTCGGGTACTGATCTCAAGCACCACGGTGCCAGTGAAACCGCGATTCGCCAGTGCCAGGCACACCTCCGCGCAGGGCTGGTTTCCCCGGCCGGGCACCAGATGCTCATCACGGGGAGCGCCGGAGCCATCGGCCAGATGCAGGTGGGAGAGCCGCGATCCCATCCGCGCAGCCATCGCCATCGCGTCGGCCCCGGCGGTCGAGGTATGTGAGAGGTCCAGCGTGTAGTGCGGGAACCCGGCATCGGTGGGATCCGGTGAGGGCAGGTAGCTGGAAAACTCCACCCGGCTGCGGCGCAGCGGGAACATGTTCTCCACGGCGATCATGAGCCCGGACGAGGCCTCCAGCGCCCTGACCTGCTCCGAGAAACCCATGGCGTAATCCCGCTGCCAGCGAAACGGCGGGTGCACCACGACCGTATCGGCACCCAGTTCCTCCGCGGCCCGGACCGCGAGATCCAGCCGCACCGCCGGGTCAGCCGCCCATACCCGCTGAGTGATCAGCAGGCAGGGCGCGTGCAGTGCGAACACGGGCATCCGGTAGCGCGAGGCCAGCGCGGCGACAGCGGCGATGTCCTGGCTCACAGCGTCACCCCAGACCATCACCTCGACACCGTCATATCCCAGCTCAGCGGCCAGCTCGAAGGCCACCGAGATCGGTTCTGGCCATACCGACGCGGTGGACAGCGCCACCCGGATCGCGCCGTCCCCGGCCACCGGTTTATCTGCCGACGAGTAACAGTGCCGCCGGCGAGACCGTCACGAACAAGCCGACGAGCACCGCCATCACCGTCGTCTGCAAATCCTCGGCACGCCGGACCCGGCGCACGACCCAGACCAAGCCGGTGATCACCGCGAGTGCCACCACGAGCGCCACCACCGGGATACGCTGCCAGAGCCACTCGCAGATCAGCCACAGCGTGGCACCGCCGACGACACCGAGCCCCACCTGGCTCACCATGACCGCCCACTCCCACCACGGGGCGTACGGCTGCGGCTCATCGGCTTCGGTCTCCGGCTCGTCCTCGGTGGCGGGAGTGCCGTTGCGCTCAGGGATGACCCGCGTGGAGGTGCCCAGCCCTGCCGGGGGCTGGGAACTTTCCGGCGCCCGGTCCGGCCGGGGCGCCGGAGCCGACGTGTAACGCGGTAGCTGCTCGGTGGCCGGTCCGTCGAGCGCGGCGGCCCTGGCCGCCAGAGGAGCTGACCTGGTGGCCACCGGCGAGCTGGCCATCACCGGCTTGCCGGGCCCCGGCGACGGGCCAGCCCCGGAGCCCACCGCTGGGGCCCAGTTCGGGAGGCTGCTGAGCTTTCGCTTCGCCGCAGGCGTCTCCGGGGCGGGAGTGGGCGGCACGGATGGAGGCAGGATCGGCGTGGCGACGGTGTCTTCGGCCGTGCTGAGCTCCGGTTCAGCCCGGCGGCGCCGTCTCCCGCTGGCCGGCGCGGCATCGCCGCACCGGGCCAGCAACTCGGCCACGGTCGTCTGCGTCCGCTGTCCAGACTCGCTACTGCGCCTCATCAGGCTCTCACCGTGCACCCCGGGCCGCCGCACGTCCAGTCCGCCGAGGTGGGCGGCGGGTCAGCTGCGCTGTCCGGTCGATTCCGTCCAGCCAATCCAGCCAATCCAGCTTCCGCAAGATCACCCCTTCCCGGAGGGCCCATGGACACAGATCCATCTCATCGACCTCCAACACGCGCATCGTCGCCTG
>DASTBN010000415.1:0-2061 GCA_035712045.1 Pseudonocardiaceae bacterium | reverse complement strand
CCTGCGCCCGGTACAGACCCAGGCCGGGTTCACGGTGCTGCCGAATTACGGTTTCGCCGACCGGCCCGCGATGGACGCTTTCCTCATTCCCGGTGGTTTCGGGCTGCGCCAGGAGATCCGCAACACCCGGCTGCACGAGTTCATCCGCTCGCTGCCCGGGCCGACCCTGCTAGCCAGCGTCTGCACCGGTTCGTGGATCTACGGGCAGATGGGCCTGCTGGATGGGCTCCCGGCCACCAGCCGCAAGGAGCCGGACCGGGTGGAAGGGGCGCCGCCCGGTAAGGTGCCGATCGACCGGCTGGCCGACATCGCCCCCGCCTGCCGGATCAGCCGGGCCCGGATCGTCGACGCTGGCCGCGTGATCACCGCCGGGGGGATCAGCTCCGCCATGGAAATGGGTTTCCACCTGCTGAGCCGGGCCGGTTACGGCGAGGACTTCCTCGGGGAGGTGGCCCGGGTGATGGAGTACTCGCGGGCATACCAGCTCTACCGTGACGACGTCGAGGTCTTCGAACCGGCGGTGATGTGATGACCGGGCGGGTGGTGTCGGTCAACGTCGGCCTGCCGCGAGCGGTCCGCTGGCGGGGCCGAGACGTCCTGACGTCGATTTTCAAGGATCCCGTGGAGGGACGTGTCGCCGTGCGCGGAGTGAACATCGCCGGTGACGACCAGGCAGACCGCACTGTGCATGGCGGCCCGGACATGGCTGTCTACGCCTACGCCGGCGAGGACATCGACTGGTGGTCCGGGGAGCTCGGGACCCGCCTGCGGCCAGGTGTCTTCGGGGAGAACCTCACCCTGGCCGGGGTGGCGGTCACTAAGGCGGTGATCGGGGAGCGCTGGCGGGTCCATGATGTGCTGCTCGAGGTGTGCGCGCCGCGGATACCGTGTTACAAGCTGGGCATCGCGCTGGGTGAGGATCGTTTCCCGCCGCGCTTCGCCGCCGCTGGTCGGCCCGGTGCGTACCTGCGGATTCTCGAGGAAGGTGAGCTCGCGGCCGGTGATAGCGTGATCATCGAGCACCGGCCGGCGCACGGCGTCACCGTCCAGGCCGTCAATGAGGCCTACTACCGGGACCACGCGCGGGCCGCCGGATTGCTGGCCGCGCCCGAGCTGGCCGTCGGCTGGCGGGAGTGGGCCCGGTCGATGCTGGAGCGTCGGCGAGCCCTGGCCTCGGCCAGATCCGGAAAATAGTCCGGTGAGATGGTGGTCGAATGCCACTGGCCTGCTTCATCAACGTCGCTTTTATGGCCTTGTTCGTCTTCGCCCTCGACCACTGATCGTTCTCACGTCTTGCATCACGGAGCACTCAGCCTGATACGGCGTCACTATCCTTGAGGTTCGGGCTGAGAGGGAGTGCCGCCGCTGTGGACGAACCGCCATCGGGTCCGCCTGAGCTCACCGTCGGCCAGCTCGCCGCGCGCAGCGGGGTCGCGGTCTCGGCGTTGCATTTCTATGAGCGTCAGGGCCTGATCAGCAGTCGGCGCACGTCGGGTAATCAGCGCCGCTACAAGCGGGAGGTGCTGCGCCGGGTGGCGCTGATCCGCATCGCCCAGCGAGTCGGGATCCCGCTGGCCGAGGTCGCCGCTGTGCTCGCGCTGCTGCCGGAGGGCCGGACGCCGAACCGGCAGGACTGGCAGCGGATCTCGCGATCCTGGCAGGCCAAGCTGGACGCGCGGATCCACTATCTCCAGCAGCTTCGTGATGACTTCACCGATTGCGTGGGGTGCGGCTGCCTGTCGATCGACCGCTGCGGGCTGGCGAACGCGGGCGACCGGCTCGGCAGGCTCGGCCCCGGGCCCCGGCGGCTGCTGGAGGCTTGACCTCAGCTTTGGTTGAGTTCCTAGCCTCGCGCGGGTGTCCCGCTACCGAGCCCACGGCCGCCGTGGAGGAGCTCACCGGGCGCCCGCCGCGCACGTTCCGGCGATGGGCCAGCGATCACGCGGAGGCCTTCCGGGGTTAGCCAGCCGATCGCGGCTGATCTTCCAGGAATAGCGCGTCGTCGGCTGGGCGCGGGGCGTTCAGGGGCTTTTCGGCATGCAGCGCGGCCAGGAACGAGCG
>DASTBN010000414.1:0-3024 GCA_035712045.1 Pseudonocardiaceae bacterium | reverse complement strand
GCGAGTATGCCAGTGCCTGCCCGGCCGGTGCTGATCTCTGCTGGGTGTGTGCCGTGTTCCAGGGCGCGAGTGAAGAACCGGCGGGTGGCCGCCAAATCCCGTTTCCGGCCCGACCGCAGCCCTCTGGCCAGCTCAGACATGATCCTGAGCGGCGGTTCCGGGGCCTTAATTGGCCTCACGCTTGATATTCGAGCCGGTCAGCGAGCGGGCAGTGCGAGCCGACCTCGACAAGCCGGGGGCGGTCCCGTTTGTTTGCTGGACCCACATGACTCAGTGGGGCTTATAGACACCGCTCCGATGATCAACGTCCACGACCGTGACCGTCCGCGCTTTATCATCGATCCGGTAGATGATCCGGTAACTGCCACAGCGAGCACTGTAGCGATCATCCAATGGCGCCAGCAGACGCCGGCCCACACGATAGGTATTGTCCAGCAACGGTCCGTTGATGAACTCAAACGCCGCAAACGCCACCGCCTCCGGGAGCCGCTCAGCCAGCGCCCGCCGAACAATGGGAGTCACCCGCAGCGAGAAACGCTCCGTCAAATCGTGGCTCACGCCGAGTGACGACGCCGTGCCGCCATCGACTCCGCCAACTCCCCGGCACCCACGACCTCGCCACGGGCCAGCTCGGCATCGGAGTCCGCCAGGCGCCGCAGCGTGTCCGGATCAGAAAGCACCGACAAGGTCTCCTCCAACGCCCCCAGATCCTCCACCGCGATCAACACCGCCGACGGCCGCCCATGCACCGTCACCGTGACCCGTTCGTGATGCGCGTGGACCCTGCCCACCAGCTCCGAGAGGCGCGCCTTGACATCAGCGAGCGACATGGTCGTCATGGTCAGAAGTATGACTAGAAATCAGCAAGCTGTCGAGCCAGAGCCCGGGCCCATCGCAGGGCACAGGCCAAGACCGGGACTAAGAGCCTGAGACGAAACTACAAGGTGACCACGCGGGGTTTTCGGTGACCACAGGGGTTTCTGAGGGCAGGGGTCATTACCGGACCGGCGGGGTCCGGTAGGAGGTGGGCTGGTGGTTAGGCGGTGGGTTCCAGGGTGACCTTGTGGCCGAGGGCTTCGAGTTCGCGGATGAGCTGGCGTTTGCGCGTGTCGGGGTTGTCGACGCGGCGGGTGAAGTAGTCCGAGCCGAGGTCGCGGTAGGCGGTGCTGTGGGCGAGCACATGCCAGATGATGACGATGAGGGTGTGCGCGGTGGCGGTGGCGGCTTTCTGACCGCCCTTTTTGCCGAAGCGGCGGTGGAAGCGGCGGAACTGGGCGCCGACGTAGGTGGCGGTGCGTCCGGCGGCCCAGGCGCATTCGGTGAGAACCGCGCAGAGCTCGGTGTTGCCCTTGCGGGTCCTGCCGGAGCGGTGCTTGCCGGCGGATTCGTTGTTGCCCGGGCACAGTCCGGCCCACGAGGCCAGGTGTGCCGCGGTGGGGAACCGGGTCATGTCGACGCCGATCTCGGAGATGATGACCTGGGCGGCGCGCTCACCGATCCCCGGGATCGTGGCCAGCAGCTCGATCTGGCGGGCGAAAGGGAGGGTGGCCTCATCGATACGGCCATCCAGCCGGGCGATCATGCCGGTGAGATGGTCGATGTGTTCTAGGTGCAGAGTGCACATCAGCGCGTGCTGCGCACCGAAGCGGCCCGCGCAGGCCAGCGTCAGATCCGGGATCTTGCTGCGCATCCGCCCGCGCGCCAGATCCGCCAGCACCGCCGGGTCGCGCTCGCCGTGGATCAGCGCCTCGATCATGTCCCGCGCCGAGAGAGTGGTCAGCGTCGAGGCCACCGAGTCAATCTTGATCCCGCCGTCCTCAAGGACCTTCGCCAGCCGCTGGAGCTCGCTAGTGCGCGCCTGGATGAGCTTTTTGCGGTAGCGGGTCAATTCCCGGATCACCGCGATCTGCGCTGGCGGGATGAAACTGCCCCGCAACAACCCGCACTCGGTCAGCTCCGCTAGCCACACCGCGTCCAGAGCATCACTCTTGCGCCCCGGAACGTTTTTCACATGCCGGGCATTGACCAGCAGCACCTCCAGTGGCTGTTCAGCCTCGCACAGCGCATGGAACACCGGCCGCCAGTACACTCCGGTCGATTCCATCGTCACATGCGTCACGCCCTCACCGACCAGCCAGGTCACCATCTCACTCAGCGTCCGGTAGTAGGTGCTGAACTTGCGCACCTGCACCCGGCGCTTCCCCGCTCGCTCACCCGGCGTCCGCACCGCCACCGCGATGATCTTCTTGCCAACATCGATCGCGGCCACTCGCTCATACACGATCTCCACTACAGGCTCCCTCCCCACGACCAGTAGGCGCGTCACTCGCGGAACCCGCATCAACATCAAGAGTCTGAGACTCGCGCTCCAATCGGCGGCAACCCGGAGTACCCAACCGGGACGGGCTCCAGCGTCAATCTGTTGGACGGGCTCACCCCGCACCAAGGCACTACGACGTCAGCGAGCGACGCACCCCAAGTTTCAACGACCCGCGAGCGCCACACCAGCGGCATCAAAATCTGTTGGCGAATAGTCCTGCTGCCCCGGCTGAGCTTCTCGACCGGCGAGATCCGGCGGCGCTACCCCGCACCTGTTCACATCCGGCCATGATCGTCGTTTATGTGCCGAAAGTGTCAAATCGTGTCGTTTTCGGCACATAAACGACGATCATGGGCCGGTGGGAGCCTATCCGCTTGATCAATCTCCAGCCGAGACCAAGACACGGCTCACCTGGCATCCCACGCACCAGTGAGGTAGCTCAAACATGGCGGTGTCATTGTCAGGGTAGTGCTGTCGCGCTCAGGGGCGCTCTCGCCGGCCTCGCCCGGGTTCGCCACGGCGGCATCAGCTATATTTCCGGCGGGCTGATCCGCATGATCCGCGCGAGTGAGGGGACCCCAGCCTCGCTGAGAACGAACAGCATGTAGTGCCCCGGTGGACAAATCTCCGGCCGCTCAGGTGCGGTGATGGTCAGGCCATGGCCGGTGCGGCGGAATTCGAGCTCGTTGACGCGCTGGCTCTGG
>DASTBN010000413.1:0-2142 GCA_035712045.1 Pseudonocardiaceae bacterium | reverse complement strand
CTAACGCCTTGTTCGTGGACGATCAAGCCGCCTACTGCTCTGGTGCAGAAGCCTTGGGCAGCATCCACGCCGTCCTCATCGACCGCCGCAGCGCCACACCGCAGGCGGTCCGATCGTTGCACGATGTCATTTCAATGCTCTAGCCAATGTGTCCCTGGTGGGGCTGCCCGTTCCGGGCTGAAAATGTGTGCGTGGCCGTCTGGTGAGGCCGTTGTTTCTATGGTCCGTAGAGGCCGTGCTCTAGCCGGGTGCGGGAGCCACGTGATGGGCCCTTCATTGTTGCCATCGCCTCAGGTGGGCGGGAGCACGAGGACTAGTTTCGCTTGATCGCCCTGGTGGTTCCCCAGGCGGCCACGCCCGGCGTGGAAGGGAGCGTGGGTGCAGATGTTCGCTGAGTCTGAGGATGAAGAGCAGATCATCGAGCGGGTCGCGGCGGTCGACATCGGCAAGGCCGAGGTGGTGTGCTGTGTCCGGCTTCCGGGGCCGGGCCGGCGGCGGGTGCAGGAGGTCAGCACGCACTCGACGATGATCGGGTCGTTGAGTGAGCTGGCCAACCGGCTGGTCGAGCTTCGGGTGGAACGGGTGGTGATGGAGGCAACCAGCGACTACTGGAAGCCCCCGTTCTACCTGTTCGAGGCCCACGGCCTACAGCCATGGCTGGTCAACGCCAAGGACGTCAAGCATCTGCCGGGCAGACCCAAGACCGATGTGCTGGACGCGGTGTGGCTGTGCAAGGTCGCCGAACGACAGATGCTGCGGCCCAGTTTCGTGCCGCCCCGCGACATCCGCCGGCTGCGGGACCTGACCCGGTACCGGGCGGACCTGGTCGGGGTGCGCACCGCGGAGAAGAACCGAGTGGAGAAGCTGCTGGAGGACGCCTGCATCAAGCTCTCGGTGGTCGCCTCGGACATCTTCGGGGTGTCCGGGCGGGAGATGCTCGCCGCCCTGGTCGCCGGTGAGCGTGACCCCAAGAGGCTGGCGGAGATGGCCAGGTCCCGGATGCGGCCCAAGCGAGGGTCGCTTGAGGAGGCGTTCGCCGGGCTCCCGGCCGGCAGCTTCGATGACCACCACCGGTTCCTGCTCGCCCGCATGCTCAACCGGATCGACCAGACCGAGGCCGACATCGCCGACCTGGACGAGCAGATCGAGGAACACCTGGCCCCTTTCGCTGATGCGGTCGCGCGGCTCGATGAGATCCCCGGGATCGGGCGGGTCGGAGCCGCGGTCATCATCGCCGAGATCGGCCTCGACATGACCCGGTTCCCGACACCCGGCCACCTCGCCTCGTGGGCCAGGTTCGCTCCCGGGATCAAGTCCTCGGCCGGCAAGAACAAGGGCAACGGCGCCACCGGACACGGAAACCGCTACCTTGCCCGGATGCTCGGTGATGCCGCCGTGGGGGTGAGAGGCACCGACACCTTCCTCGGCGCCCGGTACCGGCGCATCACCCGCCGCCGCGGCAAGAAGAAAGCCGTCGTCGCGGTCGGCAGATCGATCCTCGTCATCGCCTGGCACCTGCTGTCCGACCCCGACGCCAGGTTCGTCGACCTTGGCGCGGACTTCTACGACACCCGCCGGTCAACCGCGGCCCGGAAGCGTCAACACATCCGCGAGCTCGAAGCCCTCGGCTACCGCGTCACCCTCCACCCAGCCGCCTGAGCCCAGCACTAACACCCAGATTCCCGGCTCCACTGCGCTCCGCCGGGAGCTACCGCCTGCCTGGTCACCGTCATTTTCGGACTAGCATCCCGCCGCCGACCCAGTTCTTGCACTGCCCCTTCTCCCCTGTTTCGCGCCGGCCAACACGCGATAGGGAGCGTGCAAGGCCTAGCTGAGTCCACCGGCCGTGGCTCGATCAACCGTGGCGTTCGCCGATGGCGTCGTCAGGCTACCGGCAGCCCGCGTCCTACCGCCCAATAAGACGCGCGCGGTGGAGCGGGTGCAGGGGTGGCTGCCGGGGATGCTCCAGGTTTACGCCACGGTCACGTACTCCGGTCATCCGTGGCTCCGCTTATCGGTGGTCTCGCGTCTGCTGATCTGCGACAGCTCCACCAAGTGCCCGTCGGGGTCCTGAAGGAACGCCCGGACCTCGGCTCCCCAGTCGTATGGCGGTGTGAGGAATGTGGCTCCACGGGCGACCAG
>DASTBN010000412.1:0-2375 GCA_035712045.1 Pseudonocardiaceae bacterium | reverse complement strand
GACAGCGTGGCGAACCGCTCCCGGAGCGCCTGCACCTGCTCCTCGACGTCCGCGTCGGTGATCGTGATGTCGTCGACCGACGCCTCGAGGCCGTCGTAGTCCGGCAGGGTGATCTCCGGTCGCACGTCCACCTCGGCGGTGAACTCCAGCGCCTCGTTGTCCTCGAACTTGGTGATGTCGATCTCCGGCTGCGCCAGCGGCTCGAGGTCGTTGGCCTGCAGCGCCTCGACGTACATCTGCGGCAGCGCCTCGTTGATCGCCTCGTCCAGCACGGCGGCGCGGCCGACCTGCCGGTCGATCACCATCGGTGGGACCTTGCCACGGCGGAAACCGGGCACGTTGATCTGCTGGGCGATCTTCTTGTACGCCGCGTCGAGGCTCGGCTTGAGCTCCTCGAAGGGCACCTCGACGGTGAGCTTCGCCCGGGTCGGGCTCAGAGTCTCCACGGCGCTCTTCACAGGTTTTCTCCTCAGTAGTCTCGGAAGTTGCTGACACGCTCGTGCCGGCCGCGTGGACCCGTGAGCATGGTCGGGGCGACAGGACTCGAACCTGCGATCTCCTGCTCCCAAAGCAGGCGCGCTAGCCACTACGCTACGCCCCGGTGCTGAACCCCGGGGAGTCTAGTGGACCGGCGCACCGCCGCCGTAATCGTGCGCCGCAGGCGGCCGGCGAGCCGATTGGAAACGACGAATTCCCCTGTGGCACCATTGTCCCGCTGACCGGCCGGTGCGGCCAGGAGGCGCTCGCGGATGTAGCTCAATGGTAGAGCCCTAGTCTTCCAAACTAGCTACGCGGGTTCGATTCCCGTCATCCGCTCCAAGTGATGCTCAGCGTGGCTCACAACGGCGCACTGTGCGCCGTTGTAGCAGCCACCAAAGCTGAACCGTCCCGGGTTTCGTGCACACCCGGGTTAGGTGGTTTCGGCCGGTTGGCCAGCTTGTTGTTCAGCGTAGTACTGGGCCTCGACTTCTGCTGGTGGTCGCCTGTTGAGGCGGTGCATGAGCCGGCGGGTGTTGTACCAGTGCACCCAGTCGGCGGTGCCGAGTTCCACCTGTTCCACGGTGTCGAAGCCGTCGGGGTTGAAGGGTGACCCTTCCGGGACGCATTCGGTCTTGTACAGGCCGATGGTGGTCTCGGCCAGGGCGTTGTCGTAGGCGTCGCCCACGGTGCCGATTGAGGGCAGGATGCCGAGCTCGAGGAGCCGTTCGCCGAACGTGACCGCGGTGTATTGGCTGCCCGCGTCGGAGTGGTGGATCGCGTTGGGCGGCAGCGGGTGTCCCTGTCGGGCGCGCAGGTCGACGGCGTCGTCGAACGCGTCGACCACGAACTGTCCGGTGGCCTGGGCGCCGACCTGCCAGCCCGCGATCAGCCCGGCGAACGCGTCGACGACGAACGCGGTATAGCACCACCGGCCCCGCAGCCGCGTCACGTAGGTGAAGTCGGCCACCCACAACCGGTTCGGCGCACCGACCCGGAACTGGCGCTCGACCAGGTCCGGCGCGCGGCCGGCGGCCGGGTCCGGCACCGTGGTGCGGACCTTCTTGCTGCGGGTGACACCGCGCCAGCCGTTGGCCTGCATCAGCCGTTCCACGGTGCACCGGGCCACCTCGATGCCCTCCCGGTTCAGGTGCGCCCACATCTTCCGGCTGCCATAGAGGGACTCCGGACGCTTGCGGCCGTGCTCGTCCGGCTCGTAGTAGCCGGCCAGGATCTCGGTGAGCGCGGTGTCCCACAGCGCCCGCTTGGACGGGCCACGATTACGCCAGGCGTAGAAGGTCCTCGGGGCGATCTTGACCTCGTAGTGCGCCTTGAGCGCACGGCAGATCGGTGCGACCCCGTACCTGTCCTTGTGTGCCTCTATGAACTCGCAGAGGGCTGCTGATGCGGGTCGCACGCCCGCGCGAAGAAAGACGTGGCGGCCTTGAGGATCTCGATGGTCTGCTCGAGCTCGGCCTTGTCCTTCTCCAGCTCGGCGATCTTGTGGTCCTTCCAATCCATCACCGGCTCAGCCTCTCCCAGCTGGACCCTCGCCTCGCGGACCCAACGCCGCAGTGTCTCCTTGTGCATCCCGAACTGCCCGCACACGTGCTTCAACGCCTCGGTCTCGTTGCGGAACCTGCCCGCGTTCTCCAACACCAGCCGGACCGCACGCTCACGGGTCTCCGGCCCGAACTTGCCCGGACGACCAGGTCCACGACTCACGCCCATCACACATCTCCTCGGCTCTCCAGAGGTGTGCATCAAACCCGGGATGGTTCACGCCTGGACTGGTAAGAACCCCGCACCGTGCGCCATTGCAGCACCGCGACCCGCTGCCGAGGTCACAACCCCGCACCGTGCGCTGTTGTGATCAGCTGCGGACATAGGCGTGATCC
>DASTBN010000411.1:0-2449 GCA_035712045.1 Pseudonocardiaceae bacterium | reverse complement strand
TTGCTTGATGAGCACAGAGACGTCCGTACCGCAGCCGCGGATGGCTGGCCTGGATGTCTCGGACTCTGCGCTGCTGGCGACACTCCTGCGCGAGGCGCCCATCGGCTTCGCGTTTTTCGGCACCGACCTGCGCTTCCGGCGAATCAATCGCAGCCTGGCGCGGTTGCACAGTCGTAACGGATCTGACCACCTCGGGCTGCTTCCATCGCAGATCTGGCCTGCTTCCCTCGCTACTCGCGCCGAGGCTGCAATTCGCCACGTGCTTGCCGATGACCAGCCGCTTTTCGAGCCTGACCAGCGCATCGGCGGGCAGTTGGGCGGTGCCGACCGGGTGGTCGCCGAGCCTGAGGGGGCCGCTGACGCCGATTCTGTGACGGCGCCGCAGGCCCGGCACTGGGCATTCTCATGGTTTCCCTCGCATGACCCCGAAGGGGAGATCTCCGGGGTCGCCCTGATCGCGGTCGACGTCACGGAGCGGCGCAATGCCGAGGAGGCGGTCCGCCGGAGCGAGGAGCGTTACCGCTCGCTGGTCCAGGCGGGCGCACAGGTCGTCTGGGTGGCCACGCCGAAGGGACAGATCGCGGAGGACTCGCCGGAGTGGCGGTGGATCACCGGCCAGAGCATGGAAGAGTACCTGGGGAGCGGCTGGCTCGATGCGGTCCATCCCGAGGACCGGGAGCGGGTCGAGCGGGACTGGGAAGAATGCGTCCAGGCCGGCAAGGTATTCGACAGCCGCTACCGGGTCCGCACCAAGTCCGGCTCGTACCGGCACTATGACGTGCGCGCTGTCCCGATCGAGCGGGACGGGAAGATCATCGAGTGGGTAGGCGCCAGCACGGACGTCACAGCCCAGCGCGAGGCCGAGGAGATGCGCGGCCGGCTGACCGAGCAGCTATCTGCCGCGGCGCTGCGCACGGCCCGGCTCCAGCAGGCCACCTCGATGCTGGCCGAGGCGCTCACGGTGGAGCAGGTGGTAGAGGTCATCACCGAGGTTGGCCGGTCAGCCATCGGCGCCGACCGGTCGGCGGTCGCGCTGCTGGACCCGGACCGGCTGCGGGTGCGCACCATCAACCCCACCGGCCTGCCCGAGGGCCCGGGGGCCCCGGCCGGTGACATCCCGCTGGACGTGCCCAGTGTGATCACCATGGCCATCAACACCCGGCGCCCGCTGCTGGTGGAGAATCCCGACGGGCTGCGCAAGGCGTTCGAGGGCCTGGCGCAGGTGGAACTGTTCCTCACCCACACCGACGAGCGGGCCTGGGTCGGGATGCCGCTGCTCGCCGCCGGGGCGGCGCTGGGGGCGCTGCGGTTCTCCTTCACCAGGCCGCGGAAGATCACCGACGAGGAGAGGGTCTTCCTGGAGGCGCTGGCCGGGCAGTGCGCACTGGCGGTCGAGCGTGCCTCGATGTTCGAGCGCGAGCACACCACGGCCGAGACGCTGCAGCGCAGCCTGCTGCCGGACCGTCTGCCCAGCGTGCCGGGGATCATCCTGGAGGCGAGGTATCTCCCGGTAACCCGGAACATGGAGATCGGCGGAGACTGGTATGACGCCTTCCGGCTGCCCGACGGCCGCCTCGCGGTCGCGGCGGGGGACGTCATGGGCAAGGGGCTGTCCGCGGCGGCCGGGATGGGCCGGGTGCGCAACGCGCTGCGCGCTCTCGCTCTCACCGATCCGCGGCCCGTGGCCGTGCTGGCCGGGCTGGACCGCCTCTTCGCCGCCACCGAGTTCGACGAGCAGGTGACCACGGTGGCCTACCTGGTGTTCGACCCGGTGTCTGGCGAGGGCCTGGCGGGCAACGCGGGCCATCCGCCGCCGCTGCTCATGTCCCGTGACGCCCCGCCACGGCTCGACCTGGGAGAGGCGGGCACGCCGCTGGGCTGGGCCAGCCCGCGCCAGCAGTACGTGTTCCGGCTGCCGCCCGGTAACACGGCCGTGCTTTACACTGATGGGCTAGTCGAGAACCGGCGCCGGGGCCTGGACGCGGGGCTCGACGAACTGGTCGCGGTCGCCGCGCAGGTCTCGCCGGGCGTGTCGGAGGATCCGGCCAGACTGCTTGGATTCCTGGTTGACCGGATGCTCACCGGTTATGAACAAGACGACGACGTAACGGTGCTGGTGCTGCACGTGCCGAGGCGGAACGGGGGAGCACCGGCTGGTGAAGGGGGCATCACGAGCGCCCCAGCGAAAGCGGGCAGGGCATGACGGCGTCAGTGCCGGCGGCGATGGGATCGACCCGGCCGGCGTCGGCAAGTCCGCAGGTGGTTCGAGCCACCCGTCGACTCCGCCTAAGGTGGGTGGCGGAAGGAAGGTCAGACGCGGCAGCGGTGGACTGCGGCGTTAGCCAGCATTCCCGGTCGGTACCGGCTTCGGGGTGCATGCGGTAGGGTCCGTTGCCCGCTCACGTACCAGGAGAGGTGTCTGTGTCGCCTGCCAGGTCGGACAGTCAGG
>DASTBN010000410.1:0-2214 GCA_035712045.1 Pseudonocardiaceae bacterium | reverse complement strand
GCCCGGATCGCGGTAGCGTCAGCGCCGACCGCGGCCAGCAGGGGTGCCGCGATGCCGTCAGCCTGCGCCAGCAGCGCGCCGAGCAGATGCGCCGGGGTGACATCGGGGTTGCCGGCCATCGACGCGGCCTGCACAGCCGAGCTGATCGCGGCCTGCGTCTTGGTCGTTGGGTTGAAGGAGTCCATTCTCGCAGCGTTCCCTCCGCTGGTGGGCGTTTTCCACGTCTGCTGTGTCAACGTAAGAAAAGTTGAGCCTATCCGCTCAATTCTCGCAGCCCAGTACTGTCACTCGATCCTGACAAGGTTAGCGTTATCACAGCCCGCATGGAGGCGCTCCTGCGCGCTACCGAGATCGACGTGTAGCCCGCCAGGCGGCGTAAACTAAACTGTGCCCTCGCCGGGCGGATAGACTTCCAGGATGGCCAGCAGTTAGAACTGCTGCGGCTGGGTAAAATAGGCAGGGTGAAGCCATCCCGTCGACCTCCCTCAAGGGCTACCACACGCCAGCCTGGGGCAGAGCCATATGACCGCATGCACCAGTCCCGTCGAAGGCTGCCTCCGGGCTGCCGCGCGGTCGGGCTCCGCCAGGCCGACGGGATGGCCCCACAATCCCCAACGTCCAAGATCGTCGGTGATCACCTTGAGCCGGTGATCGTTTGGATACCTTACGGTCGCAAAACCCAGCCAGACAACCCAAGACAACCAGGGCGGTTTCAATCGGTCATGACGATACAATGCTCCGCGATCAGCTTGTCGGACGCCATGACATGTGGTGAAACCGGGCGAAAGCGGTGAGGCTACGGCGGCGTCAGTGGGCTGGTCGGGTGGGACATCAACGGTATTGGTGGGACTGCGTGAGACGTATGCGTGCCGACTCATAACCCAGAGGTCGCAGGTTTGAATCCTGCCCCCGCTACCAGGGAAACAGGCTCGGTCTCGGTGCAGGCCGGGCCTGTTTTATGCCCAGTGGTGACCCTGCTGGCTTATTCGGTCAGGCGGCGTGGGCGGAGTTGATCACGGTCGTCTGGAAGACTGTCTGACCATCGGGAGCCTCCGGCGCAAGGGTTAACGCGTTACGAGTTCCAGCCAGGTAGGCCGTGTGGTTAGCGTGCAAGTCCCCCCTCGGACACGTGCGCTGCCTCTACCAGCTGGCCTGATAGTCACCTCGACAGTCCGGTCGGCGATCGTGGCGGCCAGGGCGGCGCGCTCAGCGCGGTAATGCGCCTCGAACTCGGGGCTGCCCAGAGCTGGAGCACCGGCACAGCCTGGCCGACATCGCCCTCTACGGATGCAACAGATCCCAACCGGGTGCGGTCACACTTACGAGCAGTAACAGTGCTGTTCGTGTACCCCCTGCGATAGCAATGTCGTTCTGCTGAGCATGCCCTGGCACTCCACAGGTTCTCACCGGGCGGCGTCGGCTGGGGAGACGGTGGTGCGGGGTGAGGAGAAGGGCGCGCTGAGTCGCCGCCGAATCCCGCCTGGAGGCATGACCATGGTTTTGCACTGGGCGGTGGGCAGGCGTGCCTTCTTGGCGCGGATGGGCCTGCTCGGTGCTGTTTTCGGCGCGGGCGCGCTGCTGCCGCGTCCGGCGCTGGCCTCTGCGGCCCCGGGTGAGGTGTTCCCGGACCTTGTGGACACGCTGCGTCCAGTCCTCGCTG
Organism: Pseudonocardiaceae bacterium; assembly: GCA_035712045.1. Lineage (GTDB taxonomy): Bacteria > Actinomycetota > Actinomycetes > Mycobacteriales > Pseudonocardiaceae. The sequence goes on along the minus strand of DASTBN010000410.1, from coordinate 554 downwards.
AGCTCGCCCGCGACACCATGAACGGTCTGAGCGTGTTCGCCTTGCCCGGACCTGACGGCTACTCTCGGGCCCAGGGCACCCCTCGGTCCGGGCCCGGCGGGCTGGAGGCGAAAACCACCGACTTCCTGATTGACTCGCTAGACAATTTCGTGCCCTACCCGGATGAGATCGCCCGGCCGATCGCACAGGCGTTCGCAACCGCCCTCGTTGACACTGGCAGCCCGCTGCCCGGCCTGGACCGGCTGCCGCTGGAAGCGAGGCGGATCGATGAGGGGCTTCGGTTGCTGCTCGAGAACGACGGCACGCTGCCGCTCTCGTTCGCGATCGCCGGCTTGCTCAACCTGATCGCCACGCAGGTGAATCCACTCGCGGTGAACGGGCCGTTCCTGTCGCCGTTCGCTCGGTTGACCTATGCCGACAAGGCGCGGGCCTTCGCATTGCTCGAGGGACCCGATGCCGACCTGGTCGCCCGGCTCGACACCAAGTTCCCGGAACCATTACGGGACTCGGTGTCCGGCCTGCTGCGGTTCGTCGGCGGGGCGCTGCTCGAGTTC
>DASTBN010000409.1:0-5030 GCA_035712045.1 Pseudonocardiaceae bacterium | reverse complement strand
GCCCAGCGCTGCACGTCGTGGGTCAGCACCTGGCGGCGCATCGCCCGCATCCGGCCGCGTGCTTGCTCAGGTTCCAGGGTGATGGCGCTCTCGATGGCGTTCTTGATGCCATCCAGGTCGTGCGGGTTGACCAGGAACGCGCTCGTCAGCTCCGCCGCCGCGCCCGCGAACTCGGAGAGCACCAGGGTGCCGTTCGCCTCGTGCTGGCATGCCACGTATTCCTTGGCGACCAGGTTCATCCCGTCCCGCACCGGGGTGACGAGCATGACGTCGGCGGCGACGTAGAAGGCGATCAGCTCATCGCGGGGGATCGACCGGTGCAGGTAATGCACCGCTGGATGGCCTACCAGGCCGAACTCGCCGTTGATCCAGCTGACGGTCCGCTCGATGTCCTCGCGCATGCGCTGGTAGTGCTCCACACGTTCCCGGGAGGGGATGGTTAGCTGGACCATCACGACATCGGTCACCGAGATCCGGCGCTGCGCGTAGAGCTCCCGCATCGCGCGTAACCGGACGTCGATGCCCTTGGTGTAATCGAGCCGGTCCGCGCCGAGCACGATGGTGGATGGGTTGCCCAGCTCCTCGCGGATCTGGGCGGCGCGCCGCCGGATCGGCTTGCGGCGGGCCAGCCTGTCGAGCGCCCCGGAGTCGATGGAGATCGGGAAGGCGCCGACCCGCACGGTCCGGTCGCCGAGGTCGACCTCGCCCAGCCTGGTGCGCACCCCGACCGCGCTCCTCGTCGCCGGGTGCCCGGCGAGTCGGCGAGCCAGGAACAGGAAGTTCTGCGCCCCTCCCGGCAGGTGGAACCCGACCAGGTCAGCGCCCAGCGGCCCGCGGATCAGCTCGGTGCGCCACGGCAGCTGCAGGAACAGCTCCACCGGCGGGAAGGGGATGTGCAGGAAGAAACCGATCCGCAGATCCGGCCGCAGCTCCCGGAGCATTTGGGGGACGAGCTGGAGCTGGTAATCCTGCACCCAGACGGTTGCCCGTCGGCCCGCGACCTTGGCGGTCACCGCAGCGAACCGCTGGTTCACCCTCACGTAGGCGTTCCACCAATGCCGGTGGTAGGCGGGCGGGGCTACTACATCGTGGTAAAGCGGCCACAGCGTGGCGTTGCAGAAGCCCTCGTAGTAGTCGGTGAGCTCGGCGGCGGACAGCATCACGGGATACAGCGTCATGTCCTGCTCGGCGATCGGTTCCATCTCGGCACCGGGCACGCCCGGCCAGCCTACCCACGCCCCGCGCCGCGAGCGCAGGAATGGCTCCATGGCGCTGACCAGCCCGCCGGGACTGGCTTTCCACCGCTGGGTGCCATCCGGCAGGCGTTCTAAGTCCACTGGTAATCGGTTGGCCACCACCACGAAGTCCGTCGGCGCGCAGCCCCTCGCGTCGATCACGGGTTGGCCTCCCTCGTTGGCACCCCTGCGAGAATAACTGGCGCGGCGGGTTTCCGCTGATCGTCTGCGGCGGGGTGTCCAGTACCGGAGGCTGGCTGGTCTCCCGTCGCCTACGATGACCTCGCACACACGCCGGCGTAGCTCAACTGGCAGAGCAACCGCCTTGTAAGCGGTAGGTTCGGGGTTCGAGTCCCCGCGTCGGCTCCGGTTCTGCCAGCGGAAATACACTGGTGTAGTGATCATAGATGGCTCACGTGACACGGTTCATGACACGAAAAGTGCTAGCCTGACCGCGTGACACGATCTTCGGGGGGCGCGGAGGGCCGCACCCGGGGCAGCATCGACGAGCTACCGAGCGGGGCGCTGCGGGTCCGCGTCTACGCCGGGGTCGACCCGGTGACCAAGCGCCGTCATGATTTGATCGAGATCATCCCTTCCAGGCCGGGCGCTCATAAGGCGGCCCGTCGCGTCCGGGACCGGCTGCTCAGCCAAGTCGAGGAGCGGCGGAACCCGCGAACCAAGGCCACAGTGGACCAGCTGCTGGAGCGCTACCTTGACCAGTTCGACGGTGCTGACAGCACGTTGACGCTGTACCGGGGCTACGTCCGCAACCATATCTCGCCGTTCCTGGGCAAGATCAAGGTTGGTGCGCTGGACGCAGACACGCTCGACGCGTTCTACGCGGAGCTGCGCCGATGCCGGCACCACTGCTCCGGGCGCCCTTTCGTCCAGCACCGCACCACCGGCGAGCATGACTGTGACGGGCGTTGCGCGCCGCACCGCTGCCGGCCGCTGGGCCAGACCACCATCCGGCACATGCACTTCATCCTCTCGGGTGCCTACAAGCGCGCGGTGCGCTGGAAGTGGGTCGCGGTCAATCCGCTCCCTGAGGCTGAGCCTCCTGCGGCACCGGTGCCGAACCCGCACCCGCCCAGCGCGGCTGAGGCAGCCCGGATCGTCAACGAGGCATGGAAGGACCCCGACTGGGGCGCGCTGATCTGGGTCGCGATGACCACAGGGGCGCGTCGCGGCGAGCTGTGCGCGCTGCGCTGGTCCCGGGTCGACCTGACGCCGGGCCGGGCGGTGATGTGGCTGCGGCGGGCGATCAACAAGGGCGTGGATGGCTGGGCTGAGGGAGACCTCAAGACCCACCAGCAGCGCCGCGTCGCCCTGGACCCGGAGACCGTCGCGGTTCTCAGCGAGCACCGGGATCGTTGCCGGGCCCGGGCTGAGGAACTTGGCATCCAGCTCGCCGCAGATGCCTTCGTGTTCTCGGGTGCTCCCGATGGCAGGACTCATCCGACACCCGGGGCGCTCACGCAGCGCTATAACCGGCTGGCCGGCCGTCTCGGCATCGATGCGAATCTCCACAAGCTGCGTCACTATTCGGCCACGGAACTCATCGCGGCTGGGGTGGACGTGCGGACCGTCGCGGGCCGGCTGGGGCACTCCGGTGGTGGCACGACCACCCTGCGGACCTACGCCGCGTGGATGTCTGAGGCTGACCAGCGGGCGGCTAGTGGCATCGCCACCAGGATGCCGAGTCGGCCGGAGCCTCTGGGGCCCGCCGAGCGTGCCCAGCACGAGCCCCGGAGTCCGTACGAGAGGATCGCGGCGGAGTTGCGCCGCCGGATCCTGGCGGGAGATCTCGCCGATGGCGAGGCTGCACCGACCGAGAAACAGCTCGTCGCTGATTATCACGTGTCAGCCGGGACGGCGCACCGCGCGATGGAACTGCTTAAGAGCTGGGGATTCATCACATCTAGCCGTGGCCGCCGGGCGGTAGTTGTCCGGCCGCCCGGGGAGCCCTCGGCAGCGGATGCCGAGGTTCTGAGCGACTCGCATGCTTCGTCTCGGGGCACACGTGAAGAACGTCCGGCCGATGGCGGTGAGAAGCTGTGGACTATCACCCTTCGCGGGCCCGATGGCCGCCGGTATCCAGTCCGGCATGTGTGTGAGGACTTGAGCCGTCCTGGAGCCTTCCGGACGCATCTGCTCGCTATCGCCAGGATCGAAGAACCGACAGAGACCAACGGTAGCGACGACTGGATCGGTGACTACGAGCTGGAAGTCCGCGAGTTCGGCAAAGAGCACGCGGAACCGACGCTTACATTACGCTGGCAAGCGTCCTGATTGTTACGTAGCCACGGCTGGCTAAGCGGGACTTATCGGCCACCTTTCCCGAGACTGTTGCATAAATGGAAGACGTCGTTCGGCATGATCAAGCGCATGCGCCGCAGCTGCCATGTTCATCCGATCGTCCCGCCGAAATCGGCGTTCGTCGGCTTCCGGTTCCAGCAGGAGGTGATCGTGCTTGCAGTGCGTTGGTACCTCTGTTACGGACTCTCCTACCGCGATGTTGAAGAACTGCTGGCCGAGCGGAGCATCACGGTTGATCACGTCACGATCTTCCGGTGGGTGCGGCGCTTCACACCGTTATTGATCGACACGGCACGACCCTGCCGACACATGACTGGTGATCACTGGTTCGTAGATGAGACTTACGCTAGGATCACCGGACGGTGGGTTTATCTGTACCGGGCAATCGACCATTTCCACCAGCAATCGACCAAAGAACGCGCGACCAACTCCAAGCGAACACCCACACTCGATTTTCCGGTAGAACCGTAGCGAGCCCGGGCTCGACCGCGTCGCCTACCTCGGAGCAACATCCGAACAGTGATCTCTGGTGGGTGCGGCTTACTGTGTCATCACCGTCGCGGCGGCTGCTCCGGCAGCGTCATATGCCGATCCGTAGCGAACAGGATGATCAACTTGAGGCGGGGCGGGGGAGTCCTGAACGGCGGCGAGTAAATGTTCGTTCGCCGTTCCGCTTCTGGGATGTATTGGCTCGCTGCTCGCCGTGCTGTGTCCGGGTTCGATTATCGGTGGCTGGTAATGCCGTCGCCGGGCTGCGGGGGGCGCCGGTAGCGTCGGCGCGGTGAGTGTCGCTTCGCCCGCTCTGGCTGCGGCGACCGTGCGTCTGGCGGGACGGGAGCTGTTGGTGCTGGGCGGTGTGGTCGGCGCGGTGCTGCTGGGGGTGGCGGCTGGGTACGGCCCGCACCGCGATGAGTTGTATTTCCTGCGGGCCGGTGCACAGCCGGCGTGGGGGTATGCCGACCAGCCGCCGCTGACGCCGCTGCTGGCGCATGCCCTGGACGTCGTGTTCGGCGGTTCGCTGGTCGGGTTGCGGGCGCCGTCGGCGCTCATGGCCGGGCTGGTTGTGGTGCTTACCGGGCTGATCGCCGGTGAGTTGGGCGCTGGCCGTGGCGCGCGGTTGCTGGCCGCGGGCGTTATGGCTGTATCGGCGTTCCTGCTTGGGGTCGGGCATCTGCTGTCGACCTCGACGCTCGATTTGCTGGTGTGGACGGCGTTGTCCTTGCTGATCGTGCGCGGGGTGCGGGTGGGTGGCCCGATCTGGCTGGTGGTCGGGCTGGTCGCCGGGATCGGGCTGGAGAACAAGTGGCAGCCGGCGTTCCTGCTCGCCGGTTTGCTCGCCGGCGTGCTGGTGGTCGGCCCCCGCGCGGTGCTGCGCACGCGGTGGCCCTGGCTGGGCGGGCTGATCGCGCTGGCGGTGTGGGCGCCGAACCTGGCCTGGCAGGCCACCCACGGATTCCCGCAGCTGTGGCTCTC
>DASTBN010000408.1:0-7844 GCA_035712045.1 Pseudonocardiaceae bacterium | reverse complement strand
GGCCATGCACATCGGTCAGGATCACCGTCCCCGGTTCCGCCTGCCGCAGCCAGGCGGCGGGGATGGACCGCACCGCGCACGTCGCGATGATCCGCTGGTACGGCGCACCCGCCGGGCACCCCTGCGCGCCGTCCGCGGCGGCGAGGCGCGGCTTGTGGCCGTTCGCGTCGAGTCGTTCCCGGGCCAGGTCCACCAGCTCGGCGTCGATGTCCACCGAGGTGACGTTCTCGGAGCCGAGCCGCTCGGACAGCAGCGCGCAGTGGTAGCCGCTGCCGGTGCCGATCTCCAGCACCCGGTGCCCGTCGTGCACGTCCAGCGCTTCGACCATGCGCAGGATCAGCGACGGCTTGGTCGACGAGCTGGTGTACATCCACCCGGTGGCCGGGGCGAACGCCCGAGACAGCGGGATCGGCGCGACCTTGGTGATCAGCGTTTCGTTGCTGTAGACCGCGTCCAGCCAGCCAGCCAGCCAGCCAGCGCGCCGCGCCGGGTCGATGCACAGGACCGGCGGCTCGGCCAGTGATGGATAGTAGGCCGGTAGGCAGGGGTGTCGCCAAGTGGCCAGAAACGCCTCTCGCCACTCCGCGCTGTGCAAGTCCCATCCTTGGTCAGCTGATCGGCCAGCGCGCCGAGCAGGTCCGTCAGCGCGGCGGTGATCGGAAGGGTGAGCTCGTCCTCCAGCCAGCCGTACACGCCGAATGGGTTGCACTCCAATCATGCTGGTGTGCCTCTGGCAGGATGCCGCAGTGCGTTTTCATGCCGATCTGCACATTCACTCGAAGTACTCCCGGGCGTGCAGCAAGGACTGTGATCTGGAGCATCTGAGCTGGTGGGCCCGGCGCAAGGGCATCACGCTGGTCGGTACCGGCGACTTCACCCACCCGGCCTGGTTCGATCACCTGCGGGAGAACCTGGTGCCGGCGGAGCCGGGGCTGTTCCGGCTGCGCGAAGATCTGGACCGGGACATCACCGGCAGGCTGCCATCCAGCGTGGCCGCGGGCGAGGTGCGGTTCATGCTGTCGGTGGAGATTTCCACGATCTACAAGCGCGCTGAGCGCACCCGCAAGGTGCACCACCTGGTGTATGTGCCCGGCTTCGACACGGCGGCGGAGTTCAATCGCCGGCTCGGCCGGATCGGCAACCTGGGCTCTGACGGGCGCCCCATCCTCGGCCTGGACTCCCGGGACCTGCTGGAGATCACGCTGGAATGCGGTGAGGATGCCTATCTGGTCCCGGCGCATGTGTGGACGCCGTGGTTCGCCGTGCTGGGCTCGAAGTCCGGGTTCGACGCGATCGAGGACTGCTACGCCGACCTCGCCGACCACATCTTCGCCTTGGAAACGGGGCTCTCCAGCGACCCGGTCATGAACTGGCGGATCTCCGGTCTGGACCGCTACCGGCTGGTGAGCAACTCCGATGCGCATTCGCCGCCCATGCTCGGCCGCGAGGCCACGGTGTTCGACACCGACCTCGATTACTTCGCGATCCGGCGGGCTCTGGAAACCGGCGCCGGGCACAGGGGATCGATCGAGTTCTTCCCGGAGGAGGGCAAATACCACGTTGACGGGCATCGCAAGTGCGGCGTCCGCATGGAACCACAGCAGACCCGCGACCATGGCGGGGAATGTCCCGAATGCGGCAAGCCGCTCACGGTCGGTGTCCTGAGCCGGGTCGAGGAACTGGCCGACAGGCCGGAGGGCATCCGGCCCGAGGGAGCTGCCGACTTCCGCAGCCTGGTCCCCTTGCCGGAGATCATGAGCGAGATCCTTGGTGCTGGGCCGAAGAGTAAAAAAGTCCTTGAACAGATCGACAAGCTCACCGCCGCGCTGGGGCCTGAGCTGGTGATTCTTCAGGACGTGCCGCTCGATGACATCAAGGCCCACTCGCCGCTGCTCGCGGAGGCCCTCACCCGGTTACGCCGTGGTGAGGTGACCCGCGAGGCCGGATACGACGGCGAGTACGGCGTGATCAGGCTCTTCGAACCCGGTGAGCTGGCAAGGATCAGCGCGGTCAGCGCCCCGGCGCTGTTCGGCGATGCCCTGTTCGGCGCGAGCGAGCCCCTCCCTTCCCCGCCGAAACGGAAGGCCACGGTCCGGCCGGAACCGATCCCGCCCACCGAAACCGCATCGCCACCACAGCTGCTGGTGCCCGCCACGGGCTCGCTCCTCGACGGGCTCGATCCCGATCAGCGAGCGGCCGCCGAGTTCACCGAAGGACCGTTGCTGATCATCGCGGGCCCGGGAACCGGGAAGACCCGCACGCTGACGCACCGTATCGCCCACCTGGTGACGGCACACGCGGTGGCACCGCAGCACTGCCTGGCGATCACCTTCACCCGCCGGGCAGCCGAGGAAATGGCGGGACGGCTCGCCGCGCTGACCCCCGGGCACGCACCCAAGCTGACCGTCGCCACCTTCCACTCCCTCGGCGCGCGCATCCTGCGCGAGCAGCATGAGCGAGTGGGGTTGAGCCCGCGTTTCGGCATCGCTGATCAGGCCCAGCAGATGGCCATCGCGACCGGTATCACCGGCGATGAGACGCAAGCCCGGCTGCTGCTCACCAGCCTGTCCCGGCAGCGCCGAACCGGCGGGCCAGCGATAGAGGACGCCGGCATCGCGCAGCGGTACACCGAGGCGCTGCGCCAGCGGGATCTGGTCGACTTCGACGATCTCGTCGCGCTGCCGGTCGCACTGCTGGAGTCCGATCCGGATCTCGCCGCCGCCTACCGAGATCGGTACCGGTGGATCTCGGTCGATGAGTACCAGGACGTTGACGAGCAGCAATACCGGCTGTTGCGCCAACTCGCGACTCCTGCCGGGAATCTCACCGCGATCGGGGATCCAGATCAGGCGATCTACCGGTTCCGCGGCGCCGACGTCGGATTCTTCCTGCGTTTCCAACGGGATTTCCCCGGTGCGCATACGGTGGCGCTCACCCGGAACTACCGGTCAGGCGCGAAAATCCTGAACGCCGCCCTGCGGATGATCTCGCCAACGACCCTGGTCCCAGACCGCACGCTACAGCCGATGGGCGTCCACCACGATTCCCCGGTCGGGATGCACCATGCGCCCACCGAGCAGGCCGAGGCGTCGTTCGTGGCACGGACGATCGAGCGGTTGCTGGGCGGGGTGTCGTTCCACTCGCTCGACAGCGGACGAGTCGACTCCGATGGCGCGGGCGGATTGGGTTTCTCCGACTTTGCCGTGCTGTACCGGACCGACCGGCAGGCACGCGCTGTGACGGACGCGCTGACCAAAGCGGGCCTGCCGTTTCAGAAACGCTCGCACGACCGGCTGGCCGATCGGCCGGGGGTGGAGCGAATTCTCCGTGAACTGACCTACACCCCGGTTGGTGGCACGGAGAGGATGGCGGTCTCGGAACGTCTCGGCCACGCCGCACGCGCTGTCCTGGACCATCTCCAGGCCACTGAACGAGAGGACCGAGAAGGCGCTGCCATCGACATCCACGCCGCGCTCGACGTGCTCAAGCCGCTGGCCAGCCGCTGCGGAGATGACCTGGAGCGGTTTCGCACTGAGCTGTTGCTCGGCGTCGAAGTGGACACCTGGGATCCTCGGGCTGGCCGGGTCTCACTGCTGACGCTGCACGCCGCCAAGGGACTTGAGTTCCCGGTGGTGTTCGTGGTGGGCTGCGCGGACGGGCTGCTGCCGCTGCGCTGGCCGGGAATGACACCCGACGATGCCGACGAGGAGCAGGTGCGCGAAGAGCGTCGGCTGCTGTTCGTGGGCATGACGCGCGCGCAGCGGCATCTCTACCTCAGCTACGCCGCCGAACGGGTTCACCACGGCACCAGCTGGGCGACCAGCCGATCACCGTTCCTGGCCGATCTCGACGCTGCCGTATGCGAGCGGATCGGTGATGCCCCTCCACGCCAGAAGCCTCGAAATACCCAATTCCGCCTGTTGTAAGAAGACGCCGAAAGCCAGCGAATCCACAGCTCGATAAGTCCCCATATCGGGCCTAGCGGGCACCCCGGAACCCCGATATGTCTCCATATCGGGGTCAGCGGACCCCAGGTGGTGCGGGGTTCAGGGGGCGGTGTAGGTGGTGATGAATTGGAGGCAGCCGTCGTTGAGCTGGGCTGAGAGGCTCAGTTTGTCGATGTTGGAAAGGCCCTGATAGGGGCCGGTCGCGGCGCAGGGGGGATCGAGCTTGATGATCTTATTTCCGGTGCCGTCCCGGATGGTGTTGGACAGGGTGTCCATGAGGGGATGCAGGTCCGGATCGGTGAGGCCCGCGAGTGTCGAGGGCGGGGCGGGGGTGGTGGCGCAGAGTGCCCAGACGTGAGAGAACGTGTTGGGTGAGTTCACTCCGCCGGTGTGGGTGAGGGCTGTCCAGGACGCCGCTGTGGTGGTGCCGTCACTGACCGGGGTGCCAGCAGGGTCGCTCGGGAAACTGCCATTGAGGTGATCACCCTGCGAGCCGGGTATGGTGTAGTCGGTCGTGGTGATGTTGCCGCCGCTGATGCCCGCGCCGCCGCTGATCAGGGTCCCGTCCCCGGCGTTGCAGCCCACGGTCGCGATCTGGCCGGTGGTGGCGAGGGTGGGGCCGCTGACCTCGCGGTACCGGACTGTTGAGGTGAAGCCGCTGACGCCGGTCCCGCTGCAGATCGCGTAGGCGAAGGTCGTGTTCGACGTGTCGCCCCCGCCGCCGTTGAACCCCACCGCAGCCCAGGAATCCGGATTGGTCTCCCCATCCGCGGCCGCTTTCTTACCGAAGTCGTGCCCGGGGTTGTTGAAGGTGGGGTAGCTGGCGATCGGCTTGAGGCTGCCCACACTGGCCGGGATGGTCCGCGCGCCACCCCCCAGCAGGACCGTGTTGGCCGGGCAGCTCGCCACCACTACCAGCGGTAACGACGCCGTGACGGGGCCGGTCACCTTGTTCATGATCACTTGGGTGTGCGGGATCACGCCGCTGGCCAGGCACAGCGCGAAGGGGGTGCTGGAGAACTCCGCTTGAGCCGCGCCACCAGTGCCCCCGAATCCCAGCCAATGGGTCACGTCCGTGGCGACCACCCCTGGAGTGCCGGTGAACTCGGTGATCCCATCGGCGCTGGGCTCGATGCCGTTGACGTGATTGCCGTTGGAGACCATCCCGGTGCCGATGGTCTGGGTGATCCCGCCAGCGGAGATCAGCTCGCCAGGGGCGCAATCGGCATGGGTCTCGATCTCCGAGAAGGTCGTGGTCGGGCCGCTGATCGCTCCCGGCGTCCGCACTGTCACGTTCGCCGGGGCGGCCGCAGCCTGGGTGAGCGCACGGGCCGGCGGCGGCGCCGCGGTCACCAGCCCGGTGGCCAGCACCATCAGCCCAACGAGCACGATTCTCATCGCCGATTCCTCCGCTAGGGGCCGGTGTAGGTGGTGATGAATTGGAGGCAGCCGTCGTTGAGCTGTGCCGAGAGGTTCAGCTTGTCGATATCGGAAAGGCCCTGGTAGGGGCCGGTCGCGGCGCAGGGGGGATCGAGCTTGATGATCTTATTTCCCGAGCCGTCCCGGATGGTGTTGGACAGGGCGTCCATGACGGGATGCAGATCCGGGTCGGTGAGGCCCGACAGGGTTGTCATCGGGGCGCTCCAGCTGATGATGACCCGCCCGTTGCCGCCATTGATCGTGCCGTTGTTGACACCTGGGGTGAGGGTGGGAGAGGTGATAGCCGGGGAAGCGAACGCGCTGCCGCCACCGCCACCGCCACCGGCGCCCCCGCCACCACCGAAGAGGCCACCGCCACCGGAACCGCCGCCACCACCGAAGTAGCCACCACCCGCGCCACCACCGGCACCGCCACCCGAGGTGTCCGGATTCTGGCCACCTGAGCACGGCGGATTGAGCTGGCCGGTGCAGGGAAGGTTCCCGTGCCCTCCGGCCCCGCCGGCGCCGGAGGTGCCGTTCGCGCCGTCACCGCCGTAACGGGGATCGGTGGGATCCGCCCCGGGGGCATGCAGCCAGGGCTCTAGTCCCCCGGCTCCTCCCGCGGTCGGGGTCGCGCCGGCGCCGGAGACCCCGTGGTTACCGCCATCGACCAGCGTGCCACCGTCAGCGCCGTTCGTGCCGCCGCCGTCGCCGCCGGCGCCGCCGAGCGCGTTACCCTGACCGCCAGTGCCGCCGCCCCCGCCGCCCCCGCCTCCGACCAGGACGCGGTCCGCCAGAGCACAGGTCAGCGCCGCACAGCCGTTCGAGGAAAGCCGCACGTCCGAGGAACCGCCGCCGCCTGACCCGTTGCCACCGTTGCCCGGTGCGGTACCACCGTTCGCGCCGCTGGCGTCCCCTGGTCCCCCGGCCACGCCACCGTGAGAGCCGCCGAAGCCGCCCAGCGCCCCCTGCCCCCCGAAGGGGCCGTTCATCATGCCCCCGGAGCGGCTCGCCGCTGTGCCATCGACTCCCCGGCCGGCCACATCGACCTGCAGCACCCGCCCTGGCGTGAGACCCGGGAGAGTCCCCGCCGCCTGGCCGCCATTACCGCCTGGCCGCCCGGTGATGTCACCAGCCGGTGAGCCGCCGTGCGCGGCGTCACCCGCGATGAAGTAATGACCGCCCTGAGCGCCGATCACGGTGATGGTGATCGAGCTCACCCCCGCGGGCACGGTGAACGTGTCCGACCCGACCGTGTCGTAGGTGCACATCAGTGTGGTTGAGCCAGTCAGGATGCCGGTGTTCCCGCATGAACCCCCGGGATTGGTCAAGATCATCACCCGGGGCTGGGCGGAAGCTACCGAGAGCGGCGGAGCCATCGCGACGATGGTGCTGGTACCGAGCGCCGCACCAAGCAAGACCAGGTACGACGGGATACGCCGGGCACGCACGCCGCAGGCGAGGGATCTCACTGGCACACCTCCCGCGGATACGGATTTCGTGTGGCCGACACGATGCGTCCCTGCGGCGAACGGGAGAAGTCCACAAGCCGAGCAGGGGATGGCCACCAACCTCAGAAGGGACATCCATTAGCCGCCGACTGGTGATCGACGGCGCCTCGCAGCGGCTGGCCTGCTGCGGTGCCCCGGGGGCGGCCATCCCTTGGTCATCCGCTGGATTCAAGTTGTTGGTTTGCGGCTCGCAGTGTCCCCGGGATGAATTCCCGTGTGTGCTGTGAGTGTCAGGCCTCAAGGCACTCATCCGCGGTCGGCTAACGCAGCATCACCGCGCAGCGCCGCCACACGGGAGCCCGCAGGTGCCCGGTGCGCAGCCCGGGCCTGTCCTCGAGCGCCCGGGAGTAGCTATGTCACACCGACTCATCTGTTCACCACCCCGTAACACTGAGCGGGTGCCGCCGGGTTACCGGATGGCCTCGCTGGCGGGCTCGGCACTGATGAGGGTCTGTTGCGTTGGTGGATGACAGGCTTCAGGCAGGCTGAGCTGATGCGCCGTCGCCACCGTCGAGTGCCTTCGCTGAGATCGGGCTTTGCTGGGTTCCGGTTCCCTCGTGAGGTCATCGTGCTGGCGGTACGTTGGTACCTGCGTTATGGGCTGTCCTACCGTGACGTGGAAGAACTGCTCGCGGAGCGTGGCGTCGAGGTTGACCACGTCACGATCTACCGCTGGGTGCAACGCTTCACACCCCTGCTCATCGACGCTGCACGGCCGTGCCGGCACGCCCCGGGCGATCAGTGGTTCGCCGACGAAACCTACGTCAAGGTCGCTGGGCGGTGGGTCTACCTGTACCGCGCGATCGACCAGTTCGGTCAGGTCATCGACGTGCTGGTGTCGGAGAAGCGGGATCTGGCGGCCACCCGCCGGTTTTTCACCCGCGCGCTGGGCCAGGCCCCACGGCCAGCGGAAGTGACGACCGACCGGGCACAGGCTTACCCACGGGTACTGGATGAGCTGCTGCCC
>DASTBN010000407.1:0-6377 GCA_035712045.1 Pseudonocardiaceae bacterium | reverse complement strand
CGTCCACGTCGGCCCGCCGGTATCTGACGTACTTGCCCACCCGGATTCGCCGGGGGCCCGTCGATTGGCTGTTCCATCGGTAGACGCTCGTGAGGGGCACGCCGACGTACTCCGCCAGCGCCGGGGCGTCCATCAGCGCGTCCAGCCCCACAGTGGTCCGCCTCATAGCCGCTCCTCGTCACGTCATCGGGGACCTGCAACGACACCAACCGTTGACCATGCTGGCACCTGTACGGCACACTGACGCGCGCCATGCGGTGCCAATCGAGAGGGTGTTGTGGCACACCTAATGCGGAGGAGGTCCGATGCCTTGGCCGGGGCAGGTCACCATTCGAGCGCACGAGGGTGGGCGCAACGGCGCACCGGTCATCCTGGGTCAAACCCTGGTGCCGCCGGTGGCGACGTTCGAGGTTGAGGGGGCAAACGGGGCGCCGGACGCCATCGTGCGTTTCGAGGTACGCGACGGCCGACCGGAATGCAGGGAGATCAGCGTCAAGGCGAACCCCAGCGGCCGTGGTATCCGCAGTGCTGACATGAACCTTTTCAACCTCGACAATTTGATCGAGAACGTGTTCACGGAACTCGGTTCGGTGATCGAGCCGAACCCGCACAACCCATTCGAGTCGATCGCTACCTGGCCGGATGACTCCGAGCGGGCCCACTGGGCGCGGCGGGGAGACGTGCGTGTCGCCCGAGCGAACCGCGGGCCGACGAAAGAGGAGCTGGAACGGGTGGCCGCCATCTACCGCGAGCACCACGGAGGCGCCCCCCTGCAGGCCGTGGCGACGCTGCTATCGACCAGCCGGCGCACGGCCGCACGGCGCGTCGCACAAGCCCGAGAGGCCGGTCTGCTGCCGCCTTCCGGGGCTGGAACAAGCAGCGCGGACGAGGGCGAGGACGACGACGGCCAGTCTTGAGAAGGCGGACCCGCACCAGCGGCAAGCGGGCGGAACTGAGGCGGCCAAGCGGATGGGCTGCTAGCCCCGCCACACCAGTTCGAGCCGGCCGGAGTCGACCCGGTTGCGGCCCATTACCACCGCCGGGCGCACGATCACGCTTTCCAGGACGGCAATCACGACGGCGCGGCGCTGCGAGACGTTGCACCGTTCCCAGCGAGCCCCCATCTCCTCCAACGTTCCCACGAACCCATCCAACGCGGTGGTCTGGGTGGACTGGGCAAGCCGTTCACGGGCGGCGTCCAGGCGGGCCGCGATCGGGCTGCGGGCGGCCCGCCATTCGGCCCGGCTGATCTCGCCGTTACCGTGATCGGCGGCCAGCGCCTCTAGCTCGTCCTCGTCAGCCCGGATGCGAGCATGCAGGTCCGGTTCCGGTGCCTCGCGCTGCCGCAGCCGGGTCGCCATCTCAGGCGAGTCCAGCGCGGACAGCACCATGTCCCGGATGTGCTCGTCGGTGGGTGCACTGGTGATGAATGTCCGGCCGCAAGCATCTTTACCGCCATCGGGATTCTTATTGCACACGTAGCGGAGCACGCCACGGGATGACCGGCCCACCATGGGGCACCCGCACCGTGCGCAGTGCAGAATCCCGGATAGCAGGTGCTTACGGGCGCCACCGGTCGTCAGGCGCCGCTCCGGCCGGGTCAGCAATGCCCGCAGCCGATCGGACTCCTCCACACTGATGATCCCAGGCCAGTCGGATTCAGTGCTCACGATCTCGCCGACCAGCGGCCGCACGCCCTGATAGGAATCCGTGGGAATGTGCTCGCGGCGCCCGGAGATCCGCGCGGAGCACAACATCCTGCGCAACGTGGTGCGGTTCCACGGGTTACCGGCCGAGGTGAGTACGCCGCGCTGATTGAGATCGCGGGTGATCGATGCGATGGACTCACCGGCCAGTACCCGGCGGGCGCAGTCGGACACGATCGGCCCCTCGGCCGGATCGACGGTGGCGGTGATCCGCCCGGTGCCGCGGTCCAGGGCGTAGCCGTAGGGGCGCCGGCCCCCGGCGACCTGGTGACCGGCTTCGGCGGCTTGCTGGATTTGGCGGCGCTGCCGCTCGCCCTTGTGCTCGGACTCGTACCGGGCCGAGGCGCCCAGCAACCGGGCCACCATGCGCCCGGTGGGGCTTTGCAGGTCGATGTCACCGGTGACGGTGGCCAGCGCGAGCCCGTGCCGGTCGGCGAGGTCGATGACGTCTTCCAGCTCGCGGGGGCTGCGCGTGAGCCGGTCGACGTGCCAGCAGAGCACCGCATCGACGGTGCGGGATTCCACATGCGCGAGGAGCTGTTGCCACGCCGGACGCGGCTTGCCGGAGTAAGCGCTGACGTCGTTGTCGACGTAGACCTCGGCCACCGGCCAGCCCAGCCGTTTGGCCAGTTCGCGGCAGTCTTCTTCCTGGCGCGCGACGCCGAGACCGGCGCCTGCCCGGTCCATGGAGATCCGGCAGTAGATGGCGGCGCGGCGGACGGTGCAACGGGAGAACGTGCTAGCGGTCATGTACTACATAGTGACACGTTCGACACCCTGTACAACCACCGCGCCGAGCGTGGCGAATTCGTTCGGCAACTGCTTGAGCAGACCGGCATCCACCCCGCACATGGCCCCGAAGACGGGCCTTACCAGTGGGAACGCACCGCACCCGCCGACCCCGACGTACCACCGCGCCCGGTCTTGCTGTTGCTCGGCGTCGCCGAACGACAGCGGTGGAAGGCCGAATACACGGCCGCCCACCTCGCCAGTAGCGAGTCGCCGCTCAGCGCAGACGGTTCGGCAACTAGTGATCAAGCGGCGTGACGGAGGGGGGTTGATGAGCACAACCAGACCGACGAACCGCCTGTGGACGGTAGAGGACCTGTCGGCGTATCTCGGCATCCCAGTACCGACGATCCGCGGATGGCGAGCTAAGGGCTACGGCCCTCCGGTGCGGAAGATCGGCAAGCACCTGCGATACGACCCGGTGAAGGTCCGCGGATGGCTCGACCAGGACGACGCGGCGTAATCGCCCTCGACCGGTAACTCTGACCAGGAGAAACAAACACATGGCTCACATACAGGACCGCTGGTATCGAGAGGTCCCCGACGCGGACAACCCACGACGGAGAAACCGTGTCCCGACAGCACGACACGGCACCGGCATGCGGTACAAGGTTCGGTACCTCACCCCGAGTGGGGAGGAAAGGTCCAGATCCTTCCCTGACGGCCAGCTCAAGGCAGCGAAGGAATGGAAAGCGCAGCGCGAGGCCGACCTCGCACGCGGCACGCACGTAGATCCACGGGCGGGCAAGATCCGGCTCCAGGACTTCTCGGCTGAGTGGCTCGCGAACCTCGACGTGGACGAGGCTTCCCGGCAGGACCTTGAGAAGCGGTTTCACCGCCGGGTGCTTCCGTACTTTGGGAACACGGAGCTAGGTGCCATCAAGCCATCCGAGCTTCGTTCCTGGGATCGGTGGTTGCGGGAGGAGGGGCTGTCCGAGCGCTACCGGCACACGTTGTTCGGCAACCTCTCGGCGATGTTCACCGCAGCCGTGGATGACGAGTTAGTGCCCAGAAGCCCCTTCGCCGGCAAGTCGGTGAAGAAACCCATACCCGCCAGGCACAAGGTGATCCCGTGGCCGGAACATCAGGTCTGGGCGGTGCAGGAAGCACTTCATCCCCGGTTCGCCGTGACCGTCGATCTTGGCGCGGGCCTGGGCCTGCGGCAAGGTGAGTGCTTCGGCCTGGCCGTGGACGATGTCGACTTCCTCCGCGGCATCGTCCACGTGCGGCGGCAAGTGAAGAAGGTCCGCGGCAAGCACGTCTTCGCCCTTCCCAAGTACGACAAGAGCCGGGATGTGCCCCTCTCCGAACCGGTCAAGCTGGCGCTCGCCGAGCACCTGCGGCGCTACCCGCCGTCCACGGTGACCCTTCCGTGGGAACTGCCCAGTGGTCCCTCACAAAGCCACCGGCTGGTGGTGAGCGCCGTTCGCGGCGGCGTGGTGGACGCCAAGGACTTCAATAAGGACCGGTGGAAACCAGCGCTTCGCGCTGCCGGGGTGCCATGCGGGTCATATGAGAACGGCATGCACGAGCTGCGGCACTTCTTCGCCTCGGTCCTGCTCGATCAGGGTGAGTCGATCAAGGCTGTGGCCGAGTGGCTGGGCCATAGCGACCCGTCGTTCACCCTCAAGACCTACACGCACCTGATGCCGAACAGCGACGAACGGACCAAAGGCGTGATCGGCTCCCTGTACGGCAGGCGGGACACCGACACCGGCGAGCACGGCCCATCCACGGCCCATAAAGATCAAAAAACATAGAAACCGCAGGTCAGCAGGTGATATGGGGAGATTGACAAGATCTTCTGGGAGACG
This sequence comes from Pseudonocardiaceae bacterium, assembly GCA_035712045.1. GTDB lineage: Bacteria > Actinomycetota > Actinomycetes > Mycobacteriales > Pseudonocardiaceae. The sequence continues at coordinate 2,068 of DASTBN010000407.1, read as the reverse complement.
AAGCAAAGCTAAGTCTCCCGTGAGTGGCAATGCGAGTCACGGCTCGCATTGCCACTCACGGGTCAGCCGGCGTGGGATGCTGTGAGCTATGCCTGATCCGCAGCAGGAACTGTCCCCGGGCGCGCTGTTCGAACGGCTGACTCAGCTCTACCGGGACATGTTCGGTGACGGTTCTCCCGGAGATCCAAGCGCGCCGGGCGAACGCGACGAGGTCCATCAACTCGGTGAGAAGAGGCTAAGCCGGGCCAGGCAGGAGTTGGGCAAGGACCATCCCGACACCTTGACGCTGGCCCATGACCTCGCGGCTGACCTGCGCTCGCTAGGGGATCATGAACAGGCTCGGGTGCTCGACGAGGACGCCCTGAACCGCCGCCGGCAGGTCCTGGGTGCCGACCACCCCGACACGCTGGCCTCCGCGCACAACCTCGCCGTCGACTTCCGCGCCCTGGGTGATCATCCGCGGGCCCGCCAGCTCAGCGAAGACACCCTGAAGCGCCGCCGCCGGGTACTCGGCGAAGACGCCCCCGATACCTTGCGTTCAGCGCACAACCTCGCTGAGGACCTGCGCTCGCTCGGTGAACACGAGCGGGCCCGCCAGCTCAGCGAAGACACCCTGAAGCGCCGCCGCCGGGTGCTCGGCGAAGACCACCCCGGCACATTGCGCTCGGCGATCAATCTCGGGGCCAGCCTCCGGGCACTCGGTGAGCACCAGCGGGCCCGCGCCCTCGGCGAAGACGCCCTGGCGCGCTGCCGCCGGGTGCTCGGCGAGGACCACCCGCACACCTTGACCTGCGCCCACTGCCTGGCCACCGACCTGCGCGCGCTCCGCGAATACTCACTCGCCCGCGAACTCGACGAGGACACCTTGGCCCGCTGCCGCCGGGTGCTCGGCGAGGACCACCCGCACACCCTGACTTGCGCCCATGACCTCGCCACGGACTTGCGTGTACTGGGTGAGCGGGACCGGGCCCGCGAGCTCGGTGAGGACACCGTGGACCGGCGCCGCCGGGTGCTGGGCCCCGACCACCCGGACACGCTGATCTCGGTGAACAACCTCGCCCTGGACCTGCGTGCCATAGGCGAGTACTCGCTGGCCCGCGAGCTCGATGAGGACACCCTGACTCGCTGCCGTCGGGCACTGGGCCCAGACCACCCCAACAGCCTGACCTCGGCCTACAACCTCGCCAGGGACCTGACCGCACTGGCACAGCACCAGCGGGCCAGCCAGCTCGCCGAGGACACCCTGACTCGCTGCCAGCGAGCGCTGAGCCAGCCCCGCCCAGGCCTCGCCGGACCGGCCGGTGACACCACGCCCAGCGACGTCACACACAGCCCAGACACACTGAGCGAACACCGGCAAATCCGCCGCTTGACCGAACTGCTCACATCCCAGTACCAGTTATGAACCCGATCTCCCGCGATCGGCCGCCCGCTAACGTAGCCATTACATTGAGTTCTCATAAATGGTTACGCCAAGGTTAACAAGGGACGAACGTTCACCCTATTAGAGGTAGAGAGCATGACTTAAAGTGGGGAAAGACTAGGAATTCCACCCGGTTGAGTGCTTACGATCGGGCCGTGACACTCGCAGCCGTGCTCATCGTGTTCATCGGGATCGGTGCGCTGATGGTCGGCATCCTCATCGGCCGCCGCGCCAGGATCAGGGCACCAGCGCTGGCCGGAGACAACGCGACCGTCGCCGACCTCGCGCAGCGGATAGTCCGTTCCTCCCACAACGGCGTCGTGCTCTTGGACGACGCGGGGGAGGTCGTGCTCGCCAATCCTCCCGGCGTCGAGCGGAGGCTGGCCCGCAAGTCCCGTCCGGATAAGCCCGACCCAGACGAGCCGGACATGCTCATGGAGGCGACCCGGCGGGATTTCGTGGCGAATGTCAGTCACGAGCTCAAGACCCCGGTGGGGGCGATGGCGCTGCTGGCGGAGGCGGTGCTGGACGCGGCGGATGATCCGTGTGAGGTGCGCCGGTTCGGCACGAAGATCCTGAATGAGGCGAACCGGCTGGGCACCCTGGTGACCGAGCTGATCGCGCTGTCCCGGCTCCAGGGCGCGG
>DASTBN010000406.1:0-7025 GCA_035712045.1 Pseudonocardiaceae bacterium | reverse complement strand
CGCCACCCAGGTCGTCGACATCCAGCGCGGCACGGTGGACTCAGCGGGCCCGGGCACGCTGACGGTCCATTCCGCTGACGGGTTCTCCGCCACCTACACAGTCGATGACTCGACGAAGATCCGCAAGAACCGCCAGGCCAGCGATATCAGCCAGGTGGCCGCCAACGATCAGGTCACCGTCCTGGCCACCAAGACCGGCGACACGCTCACCGCGACGCGCATCGACGACAGCGGACCAGCCAAGTAACCAGCCACCCACGACGATGACCGGACGAATTGAGACGATCATGCTCGTTCCGCCCTCAGATGACCATCCCGGTGACCGGTGGCACTCACCGGCACAGCGGCCCCCGACACACCAGCTGATCTCGCGGGCGACGTTCGTCCTGCTCATCGTGACCCTGCTCGGCGCGGGCGCCATCGGCGTCAGCCACACCGTGCGGCTGCGCGGCGCTCAATCGCCGGGATCCGCACTCCTGTGGATGCCTTCGGCGGCCTCGCCAGCCGGGGTGCCGCCCACGAACTCGCCTCAGTGGGCGGCACCCCCGGCCTCCGTCCCCTGGGCCTGGGACCGGGGATCACGCCCGCAGCGGCCCCGCACGGCGACGTCACCGGCCCCGTCCACGACGCTGGACCTGACCACGCTCGCGGCCACGGTCGACCCGGCCCTGGTGGACATCAACACAGTGCTGGGCAGCCCGGACGCACGGGCCGCCGGCACCGGGATCGTGCTGGAGTCCTCCGGTGTGGTGCTCACCAACAACCATGTGATCAGCGGCGCGAGCAGCATCACCGCCACCGACATCGGCACCGGCCAGAGCTATCCGGCGACAGTGATCGGCTATGACCGCACGCATGACATCGCCGTCCTCCAGCTCCAGGGCGCCACGGGCTTGCCCACCGCGCAGATCGGTGACTCCGGCGCGATCGCCGCCGGGGACGCGATCGCCGGGATCGGCAACGCCGGTGGCCGAGGGGGAACTCCGTCCATCGCCCCGGGCCGGATCTCCGCGCTCAACCAGACCGTCACCGTCAGTGACCCCGATACCGGAACGACCGAGCAGCTCAGCGGGCTGATCCAGGTCGCCGCGGACATCCAGCCCGGTGATTCCGGCGGCCCGCTGGTGAACGCCGCCGGGCAGGTCATCGGAGTGGACACCGCAGGTTCCCCCGGATCCCGGTCGCGGTTCGAGTCCTCAGCTGGTGAGGGGCTGGCGATCCCGATCAACGACGCGATCGCCATCGCCGCGCAGATCAAGGCCGGAACCGCCTCCCCGACCATCCACATCGGGCCCACGGGGATCCTCGGCGTCACCGTCGCGGGATCGGACTCCGCCCAGGCCAGGCCAGCGCGGCGCGGCCGACTCAGCTACCCCCGCCGCAGCACTACGGGTGCCGTCGTCGCCGGTGTCATGCCCGGCTCACCAGCGGGGCAATCCGGGCTCACGGCGGGAGACGTCATCGTGTCGCTCGACGCGATGACCGTCGATTCCTCCACCACGCTCGCTACCCTGCTGAACCCCCATCACCCCGGCGACTCGGTCCAGCTGAGCTGGCTCGACCCGGCGGGCCAGCACCACAGCGCCACCGTCGTGCTCACCACCGGCGCCCCCAATTAGGCGAAGAGGTGCCCCGCGGGACCATTATGTGGCTGACGCACACGAACTAATACAATGGAAGATGACCGCCCGGCTGGCGCCGGTCACAAGCGCGATACACGCCTCGCAGGCGAGTCCCTCGGTGACGACGCACGCGCTGGCGCACACCGCAGCGAGGCCCAGGACCAGCCATGGAGGAATCCCCGCGCTACGCAGGCAGTCCCGCAAGCAGCGGAAGAAGCCGGATACATTTTGGTCCGGATGCAGTAACGAGTGAAATTCATCACTCCCGAGGTTATCGAGCTCGGTCGCGCCAGCACTCGTCGTCAATGTTCCGCCGAGGACATCACCCGATGGGCTGATCACCGCGCTGAGCGCGGCGGTGCCGTCGCGTTCCATAACAGCGGACGTATTCACGCCATCCAGGCTGAATACGCCACTGATAGTACTATCTATATCAGCCGGACCCGGATGCAGCGTCGCGCCATAGAAGCTGCCTCCAGCACCTCCGATGACGGGTACCCGGACGGCCACGCGCTGGGCCTGGCCAACTGTGATCAAGAACGAGTCGAGCTCGGCCTCCAAGGGAGTGAAAATATCCCCGCCTGTCCGCTGAAGCTGGTCCCGGAAGCGGATGTAACCAGGAGAGGCGAGCACTGCCCCGATATATCTGCCGGCATCGGCGGCACTGAGCGTTTCGATGCGGGTCCCGGCCGGGGCGGACCCGGGCTGCCGCGATGGTGTCTCTGACATCTCCTCCGCCCCTCCTGCTGAGAGCCCGCTACCGGCCTGACAGCGGTTCCCGCCGCGCACCGCGACGAGGACACTACCGGGGATCACGAACTGGCACGAGGACATTGTCACCGTCGCCGCCACTGGTCCTTGACGGGCCAGCCATCCAGGTCCATCCTGTATTCAACAAATGATGAAAAGAGATGATCGAGATGACCGAGCGCACAGGCTGCGTGGTCGTCGGTGGCGGCCCGGCGGGCATGGTGGCGGGGCTGCTGCTGGCCAGGGCCGGGGTCGAGGTGACGGTGCTGGAGAAGCACGCCGACTTCCTGCGGGACTTCCGCGGCGACACCGTGCATCCCTCGACGCTGACCCTGCTTGACGAACTGGGGCTGGGCGCGAAATTTGACGCCATGCCGCACAGTGAGATCACTTCAGCCGGATTCCCCACCGATGACGGCGGCATGATGAAGCTGGCCGACATGACCCGCCTGAAGGTGCCGCACCCCTACATCGCGATGGTGCCGCAGTGGGACTTCCTCGAGCTGCTCGCCGAGAGCGCCGCCAGAGAGAAGACGTTCACACTGCGGATGAACACTGAAATGACCGGCCTGATCCGCGAAGGCGCCCGGGTCAGCGGAATCCGCTACAAGACCGCTGAGGGCACCGAGGGCAAACTCAACGCGGACCTCGTGATCGCCGCCGATGGCCGCTGGTCGCTCGCCCGGCGCGAGGCGGGCCTTCGGCCCAGGGAGTACGACTGCCCCTTCGACGTCTGGTGGTTCCGCCTCTCGCGCCACGATCATGAAGGCGACGGCACGCTCACCCCGCGGATGCGCCACCGCCGCTTCGCCGTGCCACTGCCGCGCACCGGCTACTTCCAGATCGCCTACCTCGCACCGAAAGGTGCCGACCTGCGGAAAGAAGGCATCGAGAATTTCCGGGCCAACGTGAGCGAGGTTTGTCCCGAGTTCGCCGACCGGGTCCACGAGCTGAAGACGATGGACGACGTCAAATTCCTCGACGTGCGGCTGAACCTGCTGAGCCAGTGGCATATCGACGGCCTGCTCTGCATCGGCGACGCGGCACACGCCATGTCACCGGTCGGCGGGGTCGGCATCAACCTGGCCGTGCAGGACGCCGTCGCCGCCGCGACGCTGCTGGCCCAGCCGCTGCTCCGGGGCCAGCCGGCCCCGGCGGACCTCGCGAAGATCCGCTCGCGCCGCCTGCTGCCCACGATGCTGGTGCAGGGCCTGCAGCGGCTCCTGCACCAGGCCGTGATGCGCCCGGTGATGGCGGGCAAGCGCAACGGCCCGCCCGCAGCGATGATCAAAGTGTTCGCGCGGTTCCCGCCGCTGTCCTACTTTCCGGCCCGGCTACTCGGCCTGGGCCTGCGCCCCGAGCACGCACCAGTTTTCGCCCGCCGCCCGATGGAGCGAGCCGAATCCCAGTGAGCCTGGTCGGCGGGCAGCCCAGGCTCACCTCGCTGGCGAGTTCATGGACACGGTTCTGACCGCCTTTTACGCCGCCGACGACCCTCGTCGTGCCGCAGTCATGGCCCGGTTGGCGGCGCGTTTGGCTTCGCTGACCGTAGCTGTTGTGGTGTTAGTCCCCGGTTCGTGTCCGCGACGGTCGCGCGCCGCATACGGTCGTTACCTCTTCGGGTGATACCGGCGCCCCCGCTGGTCATTCCCCGGAGGCTTACCCGTCATGCGTCTACCGCGCCGCACCACCGTCATTGCCGCCGCGATGCTCGCCGGTGCGGTGATCGCCCCCGCCGCGGCCGCCGCCGACCCATCGCACGAGGAACGCTCCCGGCACGTGCTGCTGCTCTCGGTCGACGGGCTGCATCAGGCCGATCTGAGCTGGTATGTCGCGCACCACCCGCGCTCGGCACTGGCCGGGCTGGTACGCCGGGGAGTGGAGTTCACTCAGGCGAGCACTCCGGTGCCCTCGGATTCCTTCCCGGGTTTGCTCGCGCAGGTGACCGGCGGCACCCCGCGGAGCACCGGGGTGTTTTACGACTCCAGCTTCACCAGCGCGCTGCTGCCAGCGGGCACGACAAGCTGCCCATCGGGGGCGCCCACCGGCGCGGACGTGGAGTACGCCGAGAACCTGGATCGCGATCTGAACGCTCTTGACGCCGGTCAGGGGCTGCCCGGACTACCCGGCGGCATCCTGGCCATGACCGCGCACCCGGAGACGCTGATCGACCCGGCGAAGCTGCCCGTCGACCCGCGGACTTGCGAGCCGGTGTTCCCGCACCAGTACCTGAAGGTGAACACGATCTTCGAGGTGGCCCGCCAGCACGATCTGCGCACCGCGTGGTCGGATAAACACCCGGCCTACGAGATCCTGGACGGGCCCTCCGGCGCCGGGGTGCAGGACCTGTTCACTCCCGAGATCAACAGCCAGGCCGACGGGCTGCCCGCAGGCAAAGACTGGACCAAGGACAACGCCAAGACCCAGCAGTACGACGCGTACAAGGCCCAGGCGATCCGCAACGAGATCGACGGCTTCGACCACTCCCGCACCACCCATGGGGGCGTGCCAGCGATCTTCGGGATGAACTTCCAGTCCGTGTCCACCGCGCAGAAGCTGCCTGCCTCGGGCGGTCAGCCCGGTGGTTACCTGGCTGATGGCGTCACCCCGGGCCCGGTGCTCACGGGCGCGCTGGATTTCGTCGACGCCCAGGTCGGCTCGTTCCTTACCGAGATCCGCGCGAAGGACCTCGGGGACAGCACCACGATCATTCTCTCCGCCAAGCATGGCCAGTCACCCACCGAGCCAGCGGCGCTGACCCGGATCCCGGATGGCCCGCTGATCGATGGCCTGAACACCGCGTGGAAAACCGCTCACCCCGGCGCTGGTGATCTCGTCGCACACGCCACCGACGACGATGCCATGCTGCTCTGGCTCGCCGACCACTCCCAGGCCGCCGCCGAGTTCGCCAGGACATTCCTGCTCGCCCAGGCCGGTCAGGGCAACGACATCACCGGCGCGCCCAAGCCGTTCACCGCCTCCGGGTTAGCCAGCGTGCTCGCCGGGCGCGAGGTCACGCGCTACTTCGGTATCCCCGCTGATGATCTGCGGGCGCCCGATGTGCTGGGCCTGGTCCAGCACGGCGTCGTCTACACCAGCGGCACGAGCAAGATCGCCGAGCATGGCGGCGCCGACCCGCAGGACCGTCACGTACCGATCATCCTGGCCGGCGCCGGGGTGGACGAGCCCCGCACGGTCCGCGAGCCGGTGGCGACCACCCAGATCGCACCCACCATCCTGCACCTGCTGGGCCTGCACCCCAGCGAGCTCAAGGCCGTCCAACTCGAGCACACCCAGTCGTTACTCGGCGACGACTGACCACCCGCCATCACCAAGGAAGTGCGCGATGACGACCACCGCCCAGACGAAGCGCCGCTGGCGGCTGATGATCGGTGTGGCACTGGCCGCCACCCTCGGCTTGGGGGGCACCGCGCTGGCCGTGGGGATCAAGCACGCCGGTCCCCAAGGTGACGGCACAGCGGTGACCCCGATTGGTTTCACGGTCACCCCGGCCGGGACGCAGACCAACCTCGGTGATCTCCCGCTGGGCACGGTCACCTCCCCGGATGGCCGCTGGCTGGTGGTCAGCAACGACGGGCAAGGCGAGCAGTCCCTGCAGGTCATCGACACCGCGACCAGCAAGGTCACCCAGACGCTGCGTTACCCGTCCCCGAAGGCGTTGTTTGTCGGCCTGGTGTTCACCCGGGACGGCAAGACGCTGTACGCCTCCGGCGGCGGCAACAACCTCATCCGCCGCTACACCGTCACCGGCGGCACCCTCACCGAAGGCGCGCCGATCCCGCTGCCCACCACCAACCCAGCCGGAGCGGCGATCAACCCCTTCCCGGCGGGCATCACGCTCACCCCGGATGAGCGCCGCCTGCTGGTCGCCGATCACCAGGCGGACGCCCTGTCCGTCATCGACCTGGCCACCGGCGCGGTGCACTCCAGCGCCGCCGGGCACCATCCCTACGCCGTCTTCGCCTCCGCCGACGGCCATCGCGCCTTCGTCACCGATCAAGGCGCCAATACCGTCGCGGTACTGGATATCACCGGCCCCGATCCGGCCCCGCAGAAAACCATCACCGTCGGAACCCACCCGAACAAGGCGATCGCCTCAGCCGACGGGCGCGTCCTGTACGTGGCCGACGGCGACTCCGACGAGATCAGCGTGATCGACACCGCCACCGACGCGGTGACCAGGACCATCAGCCTCGCCCCGTACCAGGGCGCGCAAGTCGGCAGCAACCCCGACGCCCTGGCGCTCGCGCGCGACGAGCGCACCCTGTACGTCGCCAACGCCGGCAACAATGACGTCGCGGTCATCGACCTGCGATCCGGGCACGTCCGCGGCCTCATCCCGACCGCCTGGTACCCCACCGCGCTGGCCGCCACCGAGGGGAAACTGTTCATCACCAATGGCAAAGGCCTGGGCGCTGGCCCCAACAATGGGCCAGGCCACCCCAACCCCTACGACCCCAACACCCCCGCCCCCGACCAGTACGTCGGCTCGATGATGGCCGGCACGCTCTCCACCGTCCGGATCCCGGTCGGCGAGGATCAGCTGGAGCGCTGGACCGAGCGAGTCGCCCGCAACGACGGATTCGATTCCAGCGACGATGACCAAGCCGACCCGCGCACCTTGGCCATCGT
>DASTBN010000405.1:0-22046 GCA_035712045.1 Pseudonocardiaceae bacterium | reverse complement strand
GGGGTTGTAGGAGGCGTAGGACGCCAGGCCGGTGAGGAACATCAGCGTGATGCCGGGCAGCAGCGCCACGCTGAGCATCGCGGTGAACCACGGGCCGCGCAGCGGGCTGCGCCAGAAACCCGCCCGGAATGGTCCCGGCGGGGGGTGTTCGGCCACCTGTCGGGCCCACCGATCCAGCTTGGTCACAATCGCCACGCTAGCTCCCCAGGGGCGCGCCAGGGCTTACCGTCCGCTGACGTGACGCAGTTCGATGAAGCAGCGTGCGCCCCGGTAGCGGTCTCCCACCTGGAACCCGGCCAGCGCGGCCAGCGCGGCCAGCACCGGCAGCTCAGCGACCGCCCACGGGAACCACGGGCCCGCAGCGCCGCCCGTCATTTCGAGCCGGGCCGCCCCCCGCCACAGCCCGGCTCCGGAATGCCCAGCTCCAGGATGCCCAGTTCCAGGATGCCCAGTTCCAGGATGCCCAGCCTCGATCAGCAGCGTCCCGCCGCGCCGCAGCAGCGCCGCGCAGCGCAGCAGCAGCCGCGCCGGGTCCCCGCCGATGCCGATGTTGCCGTCCGCCAGCAGCACGTGGTGCCACTGCCCCTCGCCAGGCAGCGTGGCGAACACGTCCCGGTGCAGGACGGCCGCCCCGCGGTGCTGGCACTGCGCGACTGCCAGCGGCGAGCAGTCCACCCCCAGCGCGGGCACGCCGCGGCCAGCCAGCTCGGCGACCAGCCGTCCCGGGCCGCAGCCCAGATCCACGGTTGGCCCCGCACACCGGTCCAGCAGCCAGCCGTCCTCGCCACCAGCGGGGGCCAGCCAGCGCTGCGGCGCCACCCGGAGGATCCGTCCATCGTCACCGACGAGCTGTGCGGGCTGACCTGCCAGGATGGGGTCGAAGACCGCGTGGTGCCCGGTGATCACCGATGGCCATCCAGCGCGGTCACGGCTGCGGCGAACCGGCCACCGGATGCGGCTCGCGCCACCGCGGCGGCGTCCTCCCAGGTGTCCACGTCTCTCAGCTCGGGAAGCTCGGCGACCCGGCATCCAGCGGCGGTGAGCGCGGCCATCGTCATCACGCCGGTATCGGGGCGGGAGGTGGGGATATCCGCGATGAGGTCGGCCAGCGCCGCTCGCCGCACGCCCATCACCCACCAGCCCCCATCGGCAGCCATCCCGAGTGCGGCGTCCACGCCGTTCCCGCCAAGAAGATCGAGACAGTAGCGGAGCAGTCCGGCGTCGGCTTGCGGGGTGTCCATCCCGATCTGCAGGACCGGCAGGTCCCCGGCCACCGCCCCGGCGTCAGCGATGGAGGCCGCGATCCGCTGCCCCAGGGTCGTCCCCCGCTGCGGCAGCACCGTGATGCCGCGCAGCCGCTGCTCGAGCGCCCGGCCGTCGATCGCGCGGTCCAGCTCACCCGTCAGCGCCACCACCGGCACCACATCAGGCACCGCGAGGACCGCGTCGAGGGTGTCCAGGAAGGCCGCCGCCGCGACCCTGGCGGCCTGGGCAGGCGTGATCGGCGGGCACAGCCGGGTCTTGGCTTCCCCAGGCACCGGTGCCTTGGCCAGCACCAGCAACGCGGCCCTCGGCCCGGTCAGCACTTCACCCCAGTCGTGCCCACTGGATATCCCCCTCGCGTCACACGGTGCCCGGATCATCCCCCGCCAGGCCCTCCCGGAACCTTACATATCAATAACATTCGCGAACCATGATCACTGCTACGGGGACAGCCGATCCCCCGGGATTTCCTCCGCTGGAGGGAGGTGACGGGCGCTGACCGGTCTTATCGTGCCGGTATGGCACAGGCGACCACTCCGTCACAGACCACCGCTGCCCGGCGGATGCCCGACCGTAACCTCGCGCTGGATTTGCTGCGGGTCACCGAGGCGGCCGCGATGGCGGCGGGCCGGTGGGTGGGCCGACGGGATAAGGACGGGGCCGACGCCGCCGCGGTCGCGGCGATGCGGGCGATGATGGGGAGCGTCCCGATGGATGGCGTCGTGGTCATCGGGGAAGGGGAGAAGGACGACGCCCCGATGCTCTACAACGGCGAGCGGGTCGGTTCCGGGGCCGGCACGGCCTGCGATGTGGCCGTCGACCCGATCGATGGCACCACGCTGACGTCCAAGGGCATGGGCGACGCGGTGTCGGTGCTCGCGGTCGCGCCGAGGGGGGCGATGTACGACCCGTCGGCGGTGTTCTACATGGACAAGCTGGTCGCCGACCCGGACGCGGTGGGTGTGGTCGATCTACGGCAGTCCCCGGAGGACAACGTCGCCGCCCTAGCCCGCGCCAAGGGCTGCGCACCCGAGGACATCACGGTCTGCATGCTCGACCGCCCCCGGCATGACGAGCTGTCCCAGCGGGTGATCAACACGGGCGCGCGGATCAAGTTCATCACCGACGGTGACGTCGGGGCGGCGGTGCTGGCCGCGACTGTCGATTCGGGGGTGGACCTGCTGCTGGGCATCGGCGGCACCCCGGAAGGCGTGATCACCGCGTGCGCGATCCAGTGCCTGGGCGGTGTGCTGCAGGGCCGCCTGCACCCGCGCAGCGACGAGGAACGCCGCCGCGCCGATGAGGCCAGCCTCGACCTCGACGCGGTGCTCACGGCGGACGATCTGGTGAGCGGGGATGACGCGTTCTTCGTGATGACCGGCATCACCGACGGGGAACTGCTGCATGGAGTGCGCTACGGGCGCAACCGGGCGATCACCGAGTCCCTGGTGATGCGCTCCCGCAGCGGCACCGTCCGGCAGGTCCGTAGCACCCACCACCTCGACAAGCTGGATCTCTACAGCATTGTGGATTACCGCCACGCTGGCGGAAGGGCGTAGCGGGCCTACCCGCGCCAGCGGCGCCGCTCAGCCCTGCCGCCGCCCTCGACGTCCGGATGGCGCACGTGCCAGCTGCGGCCGTTGCGGCACCGGAAGGATTCCAGCCGGTTCCCGGAGGCCGCCACCAGGCGATTGGCCACGGCGAACGTGAGGATCGCGCGGTGATCACAGCGAGGGCACCGGGGCGCCGTGCTATAACGCGCATCAACCACCGCAGTAGCGTAACGCCTCGGTGGTGAGGGCGAACGACACCGCCGTCGCCAGCCAGCGGGCCTCGCAACGCGGGAAATGGAGTGGGTGGGATGCGTCGTGTCGTGGTGGTGGGCGCCGGGTTCGCTGGGCTGGCGGCTGTCAAGGAGCTGCGCGAGTCGGGTGCGGGCATCACGCTGATCGACCGGCACATTTACAGCACCTTCCAGCCGTTGCTCTACCAGGTCGCCACTGGCGGGCTGAATCCCGGCGACATCGCTTATCCGGTGCGTGATTTCGTGCACCGCCACGGGGCACGGTTCCGCCGGGGGGCGGTGACCACCATCGATACCGTGGCGCGGGAGCTCGTCCTCAATGACGGTACCCGGGTGGGGTACGACTACCTGCTCCTGGCCAGCGGAGTGACGACCAATCATTTCGGCGTCCCGGGCGCCGCTGAGCACAGCCTGGCCCTTTACACCCGCCGGGAAGCGATCCTGCTGCGTGATCGCCTGATGGCCAGCCTGGAACAGCTCGCCACCGGGGACTCCGGCGGCGAGGTCACCATCGTGGTGATCGGCGGTGGCACCACCGGTGTCGAGACCGCTGGCGCACTCGCCGAGCTGCGCAACGCGGGCGTCAAGGCGGCCTTTCCCGAGATCGCCCCGCGCCAGGTCAACGTGGTACTCGTCGAGCAGAGTCCGGAGCTACTCGCGCCCTACCCTCCCCGGCTGCGCCACTACACCCTGGCACAGCTGCGCAAGCGGGGCGTCGAGGTCCTGCTGAACACCCCGGTGCTGAAGGTTACCCCGGACACCCTCACCATCGGCGATCACACCACGCTGCGGTCCGACCTCACGATCTGGGCCGCCGGCGTGGCAGCCGACGACGACGTGCGCGGCTGGGGCCTGCCGCAAGGCCGGGGCGGGCGCATCCTGGTCGACGATCACCTGCGGGTGCCGGGTTTCCCGGAGATCTTCGCGGCCGGCGACCTCGCCCTCATCGACGGAACCCCGCTGCCGCAACAGGCCCAGCCAGCGATCCAGACCGGCACTCACGCCGGCCAGCAGATCCGTCACCTGCTGGCCGGCCAGCCCACCCAGCGGTTCGGCTACCGCGACAAGGGCACCATGGCCACCATTGGTCGCAACGCCGCCGTCGTGGACATTCCGCCCGGGGTGCGCCTCACCGGCGCGATAGCCTGGCTGGCCTGGATAGCGCTGCACATCGTCATGCTGCTGGGCAACCGCAATCGCCTCTCCACCATGCTCAACCTGACCTGGCGCTACCTCGCCTGGCCCTCCGGCAGCGGCGTCATTGTCGGTGACCTTCCAGACCGGGACTGAGCACGTCTTTAGCCGCAGCCGCCATCTGCCGCAGGCGCTGGTTGCACCCGGCCCGGGGGCATCTACGCGCGGCTGGAAGAGGCCGGGCACCAGCTCCATCACTTCGTGGAACGCGTCACCAGCCGCCTGGCCAGCGACACCAACGGCGTCCCCGTCGAGACCAACGACATGGTCCTCGCCGCCGATCACTACGAGCTGATCTACGAACTACCCGCCACCTAGCTCATGATCACCGTTTGGGTGTCGAGAGTGACAAATTTTGTCGTTTTCGACACCCAAACGGTGATCATGGACTATCCCAGCTGAGCGCCCTCTAACGAGGCGGCGTACGCCGGTTCAGCTCGGCCAGCATGCGGTTGTAGGCCTGACGGGCCGCTTCGTCGTCGTCGACGTCCGTGCTGGCGCTCACCGCGCGCTGGTCCTCTCCGAATGGCGGGCCGATCGTGGCTAGCGACTGGCGGCGTGCCGATTCCAGCCAGTCGCCGAGCCGGGCCCGGGATCCGGTAGCGCTCCACTGGGCGACGACGGCGAGCATCAGCAGCATCATCAGGCCATCCCCGGCCACCCACATGATCGCCCCGGACCAGTTCTGATCCTCCAGCGGAGTTGGTCCCCAGCCGGGCCGCATCAGCGCGGTGCTCGGGGCCAGCGGGTGGCCGGTGAGCATCAGCGCGACGCCAACCAGAGTGTCCGCGCCCATCGCGAAGGCGAGCAGCGCGAACCGGACGATGTGCGGGATCGGCCACGGGCTGGCCTCCGCACCAGCCAGCGGCCAGAACAGCAGGTAGCCACTGACCAGGTAGAGGAACTGCTCCAGCAGGTGCACCCCGGGCCGGGTGGCCATCGCCTCCGGGAAGCCGGTCAGATGCGTGATCACCAGTACCGCGGTGTAGAGGCCTGCGGTGAACACGGGGAAGGTGAGCCAGCGCGCCAGCCCGCTACCCGGCGTCCATCCGGCGAGGCGCAGCGGCTGGCCCCAGATCAGCAGCACCGGCACCACCATAATCAGCAGCAGGTGCTGGATCATGTGCACCCACAGCAGGGTGTGCCCATATACCTCGACGCCGCTGTGCACCGACACCAGCAGCACCGCTATCCCCGCCAGCCACGACAGCGTGGCACGCGGCGGCCAGCGGGATTGCCGCCGCCGGGCCCGGCGGAACACCGCGATCAGATAACCGGCCACGCCGAGCGCCGCCAGCACGTCGGCGATGGGCGCCGACGTCCACGTCGTCACGGCTGTCTGCCAGCTCAGCGCCGGGATGACGAACTCCCCTCTCCCCGCGTCCAGCCCCCCGAGCGTAATGCCCGCCGACGCGAAGGCGCGGGTCAGGGCTTCTTGCGCGCGAGGGTCAGGCCGTCGGCGATGGTCAGCATCACCGACTCCACGCGGTGATCGGCCAGGACATGGGCGTTGAAATCACGGATGGCCTTGGCGTTGCCGGTGGCGGCGGGGGAGACCGCCTCACCGGAGTAGAGCACATTGTCGGCGATCAGCAGGCCGCCGGGACGCACCCGGGGCACCAGCAGCTCCCAGTACGTGATGTAGCTGACTTTGTCAGCGTCGATGAACGCCAGGTCGATCAGCGTGTCGGCGGGCAGGCCGCGCAGGGTGTCCGCGGCCGGTCCCAGCTTCGGCTGGATCCGGCCGGCCACCCCGGCAGCGGTCCAGGCGGAGGTGGCGATTGAGGCCCACTCGGTGGAGACGTCGCAGGTGATGACTGTGCCGCCGGGGGCCAGCCCGGCGGCCAGCGCCATGGTCGAGTACCCGGTGAAGGTCCCCACTTCGACCACGGTCCGGGCGGCGATCGACTTGGCCAGCAGGGTGAGGAAGGCTCCTTGCTCCGGCGGGATCTGCATCTCGGCGACCTCGCCGAGGCCCCGGGTCGTCTCGATCAGATCCCGCTGCGCCGCGGTCAGCGGCTCGACCTGCTCCCGCACATAGCGGATGACTTCGCGGTTCAGCGGCACAGTTTTGACGTTGTCCAGCTTGGTCACGGCCGTTGTCCCTTCAGTCATCGCGGCTGCCCGCCGACGGGGCCAGAGCGGCGAGCCTTGGCAACGGCTCAATGTGGCCGGCGAGCCCGGCTTGGAACCGGTTGATCTCTTCGCGATCGTAGCGGGCGGGCACCGGGCGGGTGGCGATATCGGTGAGGGCCAGGACGATCCGGCGCGTGAGCTGCCCGTCGAACTCGTGCCGGCAGACTGGGGCGCGTTCGGTGCGGAAGAACCAGTCGAGCCGGTCCCGATCGGCATCGGTTGTCACAGACGCCCGGTTGCCGGACTCGTGGCGCAGCGAGCCGCCCGAGGGCACCAGACGCCTGGCGACCGCCATGTGCACGAGACGGTTGAATCTCACCGCCCGCTTGAGCCGGTCGTCGGCGGCCAGCCGCACCTGGGAGAGCAGCTCGCGCAGCCGTTCGTGGTCCCGCGCCCACGTGCCGGTGAACCCCGGGTGGCAGGCCGCCATCCGGGACCGGATCGTCGCCGCGTAAACCGGCTCGGTGCAGCTGCCGGCGTAGAGCAGCAGCGCGGTGTAGGCGTCGTACAGCTCGGCCAGCGGGTCCCCGGCGCTCGCCCGCGACAGGTAGTCGCACATCAGCCGCCACACACAGAACACGAGCTGATGTCCCAGAATCCAGCGGTACCAGCCCACGGCGTGTTCGTCGCCCCGGGCCAGCCGTGATCCGGGCGGCGGTGGTGCGCAGCCATCACACCCGGCGAACGGCTCCCCGGGCATCGGCAGCCGCAGCCAGTCCAGATCCGCTGTCACTGCCGGCGGGGAGACCGGCAGCACCGGGATGGCAGCGGTCACCGCAATCTCACCCGACCTGTCATCCGCCACCGGGGACATCACCACGCCCGTCGACGACGGTGTCCAGGACGTCCGCCGCGGCCCGGACGTCGGCGTCCAGCGGCCGGTCGCTTTCGATCGGCTCGACGACCTCGGCGAGTGCGGCGATCACCGCGGCGCACCGGGGGGCCCTCGCCCCGCCAGGCCGCAGGTACGCGGCCTGGCGCAGGCCGACCGCCAGGGAGCCGTGCAGCAACCGCAGCAGCCGTGCCTGCTCCAGCGCGGTCAGTGCGGCCTGAGTGCCGAACGGGACGACGTCCTGGTTGTGCAGGCTGGTCGGCAGGCTCTGCATGCTGGCGGGCGTGCACGCGCGGCGCATGGCCACGACCATCGCCGTGGTCGCCAGCTGCACTCCCTGTACCGCGTGCTGTTCACCGGCCAGCGGGGACAGCATCGGGGGCAGGCCAGCGTTGCGGTGCGGATCGACCAGCAGATCCAGCTGGCGTTCCGCCAGGTTGGCGGTCTGCGTGGCGATGATCGACATCATGTCGGAGGCGAACGCGGAGGGCTGGCCGAAGAAGTTGCCGCCATGGGCGATGAGATTCTCATCGGGGAAGAACAGCGGGTTGTCACTGATCCCGGCCAGATCACGGCGCACGACCTGCTCGGACCAGTCCAGTGCGGACCGCACGGCGCCGAGCAGCTGCGGGACGCAGCGGACGCTGTAAGGCTCCTGCAGCGGGCGCTCGCCCGTCGGTACGGTGCCCTCCAGCCAGTACGCGAGCCGCTCACCGGCCCGGATCGTCTCAGGGTGCCCGTAGGCCGCCAGCAGCGGCGGGGCGAGGAACCTGGGCTCGGCGCCGAGTAGATCGGTCAGCAGCGCACTGAGCATGAGCGCGACCTCGTGGGACCGGCGCAGCGATGCCACCGCGAGACCAGCCGCCGCCGTGGTCACCGACGTGCCGTTGACCAGGGACAGCCCATCGCGGCCCTCGAGCGTCAGCGGCGTGAGTCCCGCCGCGGCGAGAGCTCGCGCCGCCGGCATGCGGACGCCGCCGACATAGGCGTGGCCGACCCCGCGCAGGCTCTGCGCGATGTGCGCCAGTGGCACGAGGTCGCCGCTAGCTCCTACCGATCCCAGGCTGGGCACCGCAGGGGTGAACGAGGTGGCCAGCATCGCGCGCAGCGCGTCAAGGACCCCCAGGGAGATGCCGGAGCGTCCGCGCGAGAGCGACCACAGGCGGACCATCACGGTGGCCCGCACGACCTCCAATGGCAGGTCCGGTCCCTGGCCGACGGTCAGATGCCGCAGGGCGTTGTCACACTGATCCGCGTGGTCGGCGCGGCCGTTGAAGACCACTAGCGGCCCGAAACCGGTGGTGGAGCCGTAGATGGGCGCCTCGCCCAGCAGGCATTGCTCGAGGAAGCCGCGCCCGCGTCGCACCAGATCCGCAGTCTGGTCGGTAACCGTAACCGTGACCGGGCTCGCCGCGCGCTCCAGCATGATCGGGGTGAGGGGAAGGCCAGGATCAAGGACGTCCAGGGCATCGACGACAGGTGCCAAAGTCATGGTGATTCCTTATGGGATGGCGAGCAAATAACTTCTCGCAAAGCGGCCCGGCCGGCGCCCCCATTGACGCGGCTGGTCAGCGCCGGCGATTTTGACGCTAGCCTGGATGGTCACAAAACCGGAAGCAGCCGCCCAACCCGTGCGAGAATGTGACCCGATCGAGTTAACAGCCACCTCACCCCATGAAAGCTAGCATTCACAAAAGCATATTCACAAAACTCTTGATCTCTGTTTTCACACGACATGGCTCAAACCTGCACGCGCAGCTGCACGACCTGTTGCACGACCATTCAGGACAAGAGCTGTGTAGCGTTTCGCGCGCGGCGCTCATCGTTCATGGCTTGCGACCCACTCCCGCGAGGACGCAGCGCTGAGCGGGTGCCAGCGGGGTATCTCGCGGCCCGTCCGGCCACCATTCCGCGCAGAGGGTCAGCCCGGGCGCGACCAGCGTCAAGCCCGGGAGCATGTCCTCGATCTCGGCACGGGTGCGGAACCATCCGGTGCCAATCGGGCTGCGCAAGAAACCCTGCTCCATCTTCCGGCTGAGCTCACTCAACCCGGGGCTTTCGGGATCCCAGAAGTGACTGATAGCCACATAGGAACCTGGGGGCAGGGCTTCGATGTACTCGGCCATGATGCTCTGCGGGCTGCGCGCGCCATTGTAGTGGGGCAGCGTCCCGAGCTGGAGCAGCGCGAGCGGCTCGGTAAAGTCGAGGTTCTTGCGGACCACCTCGTCATTCAGGACCTCCCGCGGCTTGAAGATGTCAGCGGCGCTGAAAAAGGTCTGATCATTCTCTACGAGCAGGGCCCGGCCGTGCGCGAGCACCACGGGATCGTTATCGATGTACACCACGCGGGCGTCCGGCGCGAGCCGCTGCGCGACCTGATGAGTATTCTCCTCAGCGGGCAGCCCGGACCCGCAATCAAGAAACTGCATGACACCGGCCTTACCGGCGAGAAAACGAGTCACGCGGATCAGGAAATCCCGGCTGTCCGACACGATCAGCCCGACATCCGGTGCGACCTGCTGGAGCCCCCGGATAACCTCACGGTCGATTTCGTAGTTGTCGTTCCCGCCCAGGGCCGCGTCGTATACGCGGGCCATGTTGGCCTTGGCCGTGTCGATCGGCACCCGCGTATCATCATCGGAACGTGGGACGTTGGTACCGGGCATCAGGGGCCTCTCAGCGGGCGCATCGCGGGTCTGGGCGTAGCCCAGGGTAGGAGCGCGGCGGCGCAGAGCACACCTCAGGGTAAAGTCACGACGCCATCGCTGTGCGGATATGGGACACTCGGGCGTACGGGAGGTGCCGTTATGGCCACTGCGGATCGCGATGGCGGATCCCGCGGTTCTGAGGCCTCGCACAGTGGCAGTCCCACGGCCCGCCGCATCGTGCTGGGCGCCCGCCTGCGTCGGCTCCGTGAGGAGTGCGAGATCTCGCGGGCCGACGCGGGCTACGCCATCCGGGGTTCCGAGTCGAAAATCAGCAGGCTCGAGCTCGGCAGGGTGAGTTTCAAGCCGCGTGACGTGAACGATCTGCTCACCATGTACGGCGTGGCGGATCCCGCCGTGCGGGAACAATTCCTTGAGATGGTCAAGGCGTCCAACGAGCCCGGCTGGTGGCAGCGCTACGCCGACCAATTGGCTGACTGGTTCCTGGACTACCTCGGCCTGGAAGAATCGGCCAGCCGGATCCAATCTTTCGAGCAGCAGTTCTTCCCTGGCCTGATGCAGACCGAGGAGTACGCCCGGGCGATCGCGACCAGCGGCGGGTCTGAGCTGGCGAGCGTCCACGAAGATCGCCGGGTCACGGTGCGGCTGAGGCGCCAGGCGCTGCTCGCCCGGCCGGACGCGCCCAAGCTGTGGGCGATCATCGACGAGTCCGTACTGCACCGCCCCACCGGCGGCCGGCGAGTGATGCTGGCCCAGACCGAGCATGTCCTCGAACTCACCAAGCGGCCCAACATCACGCTGCAGATGGTGCCCTACCGGCTCAGCGGATACGCGGCGGAGGGTTCCTTCACCCTCCTGCGGTTCGCGGAGCGGGAGCTGCCGACAGTGGTGTATCTCGAGCACCTCACCGGCGCCCTGTACCTGGACAAGCCAGTCGAGGTTGAGCAATACGGCAGGGCCTTCGACCGGGTCACCGTCGACGCCATGACTCCCGCCCAGACCCGGCAGGTACTGGTCAAGCTCCGCGCTGAGCTGTAGAGCCGCCACCCGCCGCGCGGTCCGTCCCGTTTCGTGCCAACTGCGCAGAATGCGTCATCTGCACGTGCATTGAGTCATGCGCGGGCTGCTGCTAGCCTGACAGGGCTGATGCACGTGCAGATGCGTCAGCCGGAGGCGAGGGGAAAACCATGTCGGATTCGGTTCGCAACGGCACGCCCGCCAGCAGCCTTGCCGGAGTGAAGTGGCGCAAGAGCAGGCACAGCGGCAAGTACGGCAACTGCGTGGAGGCGGCGTCACTGAGCAGCGGTGAGATCGCGATGCGCAACTCGCGGCATCCCTGCGGCCCGGCGCTGATCTTCACTCGAGATGAGCTAGCCGCCTTTCTAGCCGGTGCCAAAGACGGCGAGTTCGACGACCTCATCAGCTGAATCGGCCCGCGACAGTGGAAACGGCCGATGCTCCCGCTCGGCTAATTCAGCCACGCGGTGGAGCCGGGGATCCCCACGAGGCCCCCGGCTCCGCTATAACAGATCCAATGAGAACTCCGGGGGGCGAGAACGAGCCGGGTAGCGATCACCCGGCGGTCCGCCTGACGGTGCTCAGCTATTATCAGCCAGAGTCGATCTGGGAAAACGCGGATACCATCATCACCACGGGGTCTGAGCTGGATGGTATCGAGAGCGCCTACCAGACATATCAGGAATGGGGCTGGCCCGTCTCGCTGCGCGGCGATCAGGTGCGGCTGGAGACCCAGGCGGATATGGTGGGTCTGATTATCCCGACCCTGCTGGCCACCGAGCTCACCACGACCTTGGCCGCTCAGCGGAGCTCGCCACCCGTGGTCGTCCACCCCGCCGCTCCCACACATCGGATGCTGGTCTGCAGCGAGCCTTTCGCCGTGGCACTGCCCTGGCCGCCAGCGGTCCTGCGGGTCGACCCGCCGCTGCTGCTTCCCCCGACTCCCACCCCGCGCGGGCCTCTGGCGTGGGGTAACCAGCCTCACCCCCATGGACTGCGGCTCTGCCGCGAAATCGACGCTTTCGCCGCCCTGCGCACCCTGCTCAAGGATCTCTTATTCCCGCCGCCGTAACGAGCGGTGGAAGGTGGTCAGGTATGGTCATGCCACCAGCAAGGCGAACCATGGGAGCACTCAGATGGACACCGGCGTCAGCGCCGAGGGCGCCGAACCCAATGAGCCGCCAGTCGTGATCGATGCCACCAAGGCCACCATCGCCCGCGTCTACGACGCTTTCCTGGACGGCACGGACAACTACGAGGCCGACCGGCAGGTCATGAACGAGGTCCTCCGCGTCGCACCACAAGCCAAGCTGGTGGCCCAGGCAATGCGCCGCTGGCAGGTCCGGGTCACCCGGTATGCGGTCAGGATGGGTATCGACCAGTTCCTGGACTGCGGTTCCGGGATGCCAGTCGCGGACAACACCCACCAGATCGCCCAGCGGCACAACCCTGAAGCAGTCGTGATCTACGTCGACAGTGACCCGATCGTCGCCACGCACGCCCGTGCCCTGCTCGTGGAGAACGACCGCACGCATTTCGTCTCAGCCGAATTCACCCGCCCGAAGATACTGTTAACGCATCCCACCGTCACCCGGCATCTTGACTTCACCCGGCCGATCATGTTGCTGCAGTGCGCTACCCTGCACCACGTCAACGACGAGGCGGGTCCCGCGCAGATCATGGCGGAATATGTCGACGCGCTGCCGCCCGGCTCGCTCGTGGGGCTGACGCATTTCTGGGATCCTGAGGACGGCGGGGAGCAGACCGCGCTGGCCCGCCAGATCGAAGCCAGTTTCCGCACCAGCTCCATGGGAACCAGCCGCTACCGCACGCGCGCTGAGATTCAGGCTATGCTGGAGGGCCTCGAGTTGATCGAACCCGGTTTGGTCGAGCTCGACCAGTGGTGGCCTGAAGGCCCGGCGCTCAGCCAGCCATATCTGATAGAACGCCTCATACTCGGCGCCCTCGGCCGTAAGCCAGGTCCCAGTTGATGCCCAGCGATCGGCAGTCCCCGCTTCTGGCGGCCTCCTATCGTATTTCTCCCGGCGACGTGAGTGGAGGTAGGTCATCCATGGCGGTGGGTCATGACCCTGACGACGTCGAACAAGTCGGCCCGCCCACAGTGATCGACACCACGAAGGCGAGCATCGCCCGGGTCTATGACGCGTTCCTCGACGGCACAGACAACTATGAGGTCGACCGGCAGGTCATGAACGATGTCCTGCACTTCGCGCCGCAGTCGAAGCTGGTAGCCAGGGCACTCCGCCGCTGGCTCCTGCGAGTGATCCGCTATCTCGCCACGGCGGGCATCGACCAGTTCCTGGACTGCGGTTCCGGGCTGCCGACCGTGGAAAACACCCATCAGGTCGCCCAGCGGCACAATCCGGATGCGGTCGTGGTCTATGTCGATATCGACCCGATCGTCTCCACGCACGCTCGTGCCCTGCTCGTGGAGAACGACCGCACGCACTTCGTGCAGGCCGATGTCAGGGGACCGAAAGCGCTGCTGGCGCACCCGACCGTGACCAAGAACCTCGACTTCACCCGGCCGATCGGCCTGATCCAGTGCGCGATCATGCACCACATCGACGACGAGGACCAGCCCACGGCGCTCATGGCGGAGTACATCGACGCGATGCCATCCGGCTCGCTCGTGGCGCTGGCCCACTTCTGGGATCCCGAGGACAGTGGCGAGGCCAGCGCACTGGCTCACCGGTGGCAGGCCAGTTTCCGGACCAGCTCCATGGGCACCGGCCGTTTCCGCACCCGCGCCGAAATCGAAGCCATGATGGCTGGCCTGGACCTGCTCGAGCCTGGGCTCGTCGAGCTCGACGACTGGTGGCCCGATGGTCCCCTGCCCGCTGAGCGCTTGCTGGTGGAACGCCTCGTCCTCGGTGCCGTCGGCCGCAAGCCATAGCCCTCAGTTGATCCGGTCGGCGTATCCGGCGGGGAGATCTGCGGGTGCCCGGTCGATGACGGTCTCGTCGTCCGGGCCCACGTCTTCGAGGAAGGTGATGGTGGCGAACTCCGAGAGCACGAACATCGGGTAGGTCGGGCCCGTCTCGCGGTGACGGGCCATCTCGTCGAGGTGGTCGTTCTGGAACAGCACCGTCCGCCCGGGGTGCTGGTGGACCCACTGGGGGAAGAAGGCCACCCCATGCTGCAGCCGGGCGCCTGGCATCACGTTGACGACGACGCTCGTGCCGGTGGGCTCGGTCCAGGCGATCTTGTAGGAGTCCTCCCCTAGCCGGACGAGGTGAACCCGCTGATCCTTCACCCAGCGACCGGCAACCATCCCGGAATGAATGCGGTAGTCGATCGCGTCGGCGTTCTTCACGTACATCTCGTACTGCCAGCCGTTGCCATAGGTGTAAATAAAGTGTTTTCCGACGATTCCGGACAAATCTTGCGGCGCGGCCGCGTTAAGAGTGTGCGCCTCCACGACCCCCAATTCTAAGGCAAAGCCCGGCCACGATCGGCCGATCTCTGCCGCGCTGGCACCCTGTCTGGCCACGCTCAGTGAGGACAAGCTCCAGCTATGCCCTATGATAGGCAGCTGCAATCATAAGGCAATTACCTTGGGGGTCTGGTGCACCAGGTGGAGATCGAGGTCATCCTGCTATCGATCTCGGATGACGACCAGCTCAGCTGGCGGGTGGTCAGAGGCGATCTGCCATCGGGATGCCGGCCGGATGCCCGGGCCCGCGAGCTCGCGGGCCCGGGTTCCGCCGTGCCGGGGGCGACGGTCGTGCACTCGACCTCATGGCGGCCGACGCCCGGTGGCGTGATCCTCACCTACGCGGTCGCGCCGGATCCGGCACCGGCCGCCGGGGGCGTCCACGCGGTGCCCGCTGATGCCAGGGTCGCCTGTTCCCCGGACGCCGCCACTCCCACCCCGGCGGTCGTGGCCATTGAGCACGTGCTGGCGCATGCCCTGCGGCACCTGTCGATGGTGGCGCGCACGAGCCCCGCGGTCATCAAGGCGGTCTATGCCTATCCTCGGCTGTGGGACGCTGTGCTGGCCCGCACCCCCGACGTGGCGGGTCAGCTGGTCAGCACATGAGTAAAGGGGTGATCTCGTTCCGTGACACCCCGCCCCCGGTTGCTCGCCATCATGGGATCAGGCGAGACCGCCCCGACGATGGCCAAGGTGCATCGCCTGCTGGTGGACCGCCTCGGCACACCCCCTGTCGCCGCGGTACTGCTCGACAGCCCCTACGGCTTCCAGGAGAACGCTGAGGAGATCTCCCAGCGGACCGTCGGCTACTTCCGGAATCTCCGGATTCCGATCGGCGTCGCCTCGTGGCGCCACGCTGAGGACGTGTTGCCACGCGAGCAGGCATTGGCGCGGATCGACGACGCCGATTACGTCTTCGCCGGCCCGGGCAGCCCGACCTACGCGCTGCGCTTGTGGGAGAAAACCCAGCTGCCCGACGTCCTGGCGGCCAAGCTCAGCCGCGGCGGCTGCGTGAGTTTCGCCAGCGCGGCGGCGGCCACCCTGGGGATCGTGACCGTGCCGGTGTATGAGATCTACAAGGTCGGCGCGGCTCCCTACTGGGCTGGCGGCCTGGATCTGCTGGCACGGATCGGCCTGCGCGCCGCCGTGATCCCGCATTACGACAACGCCGAGGGCGGCACCCACGACACCCGGTTCTGCTATCTCGGCGAGCGGCGGCTGCGGGTGATGGAATCAATGCTGGAGCCCGGCACGGTCGTGCTGGGCGTGGACGAGCACACCGCTGCCGTGTTCGATCTCGACGCGGACACGGTGAGCGTGGTAGGCCGTGCTGCCCTCACGATCCGCAGGCATGGGGTGAGCTCGGTCTTCACCTCGGGCACCACCATCGCGATCAACGAACTGCGGACGATCGCCTCAGGTGGCTCGGCGGCGCCGGTCCCGGCGAGCGCGCAGCCGCGGGCTCAGGCGGCCTGCTCGCCGCCATCGCTGCGCGCCGAAGCCGAACGGCTGGAGCAGGACTTCGACAACGGCCTGGAGGATCGTGACGTGGACGCCGCCGTCACCGCCCTGTTCGAGCTCGAGCAGGCGATCGTCGACTGGTCGGCCGACACCGAGGAGATGGACGGCACCGACGTGCCGCGAGGCATGCTGCGGCGGATGGTGACCCGGCTGGCCGAGCTCGCCGTGGCGGGCATGCGCGATCCCCGGGAGATCGTCGCGCCCTTTGTCGACACTCTCCTGGAGCTGCGGCGGCACGCTCGCGAGGAAGGTTCGTGGGCACTCGCCGACACCCTGCGCGACCGGCTGACCGCCGCCGGCATCGAGGTGCGTGACACCCCGCAAGGCTCGATCTGGCTGCTCGCTGGCCGCTCCCCTGAGGACAGCGCTGACTGAGCCGCGCCGCTAGTCCGGCCGCAGCTGCCCGGTGGCGCTCAGGTGCACGGTGCGGTCGGCCCAGCGGTTCAGCAGAACGGTGTCGTGGGAGATCGCCAGAACCCCCGCCGTCTTCTGCCGCTGGTAGTCGCGGATCACCGCGACGAGGGCCGCCGCAGTGGACGCGTCGAGCATGGTGGTCATCTCGTCGCAGATCAGGTAGTCCGGCTCCAGAGCGAGGGCGCGGGCGAGGCAGGCACGCTGCAGCTGCCCATCACTGACCTCGTGCGGGCGGCGCCCGAGCAGGTCAGCGGTGAGCCCGACCAGGTCGGCCAGCTGCTCGATCCGGGTTGGCGCATCGCGTGCCCGGGCGGCGGCCAGCGGCTCGCCGATCGCCTGGCGCAGGGTCATCCGGGGGTCCGCCGACAAGCGCGGCTGCTGAAACACGACACCGACGCGGATGCGCAGCTCCCGGGGTGCGCGGTACCGGTAACCGCTGATCTGGTGCCCATTGAGCCACACAGCGCCCGCGAACGGCGAGTGCAGCAGGCTGAGCACCCGGGCCAGGGTGGACTTCCCGCTGCCACTGGGCCCGGCGAGCGCGAGGGTTTCCCCCGCCCGCAGCTCCAGGGTCACCTCGCGGATCACCGGGTGGCGGCGGTCGTAACCGGCCACCAGATCGCGGGCGGTCAGGGCGTGGGACATGGGCGGTGGCAGGCAACCGCATGCGTGCGGCCGAGGTCGGTGAGAGCCGGGCGGCGGTGGCAGTCCGGGATGACCCGGCCGCACCGGGGGCGGAACTCGCAGCCAGCAGGCAGGCCGGTGAGCAGCGGGGGCTGCCCGGGAATCGCGGTGAAGGCGCGGTCGGGAAGGGCGTCGACGAGGCCTCGGGTGTACGGATGCCGGGGGCTGGCGAGCACGTCGGCGGCAGCGCCGAGCTCGACGAAACGCCCGGCATACATCACCGCGATACGATCGGCGACGCGGCGGGCGGCGGCCAGGTCGTGGGTAATGAGCAGCACCGCCCGGCGCTCGTCGGCCAGGCGGCGCAGCTCGTCGAGCAGGGCATCGAGAAGCGGCCGATCCAGCCCGCTGGTGGGCTCATCGGCGATCAGCAACCACGGATCACCCACGAGCGCGAGCGCGGTCGCGACCCGCTGGGCCATGCCACCGGAGAGCTCGTGGGGATAGCGGTCTAAGTCCGCTGGGCGCAGGCCGGCGCGGGCGGCGACTCGCTCAGCGGCGGCGCGGGGCCGGGTTTCGCGGGGGTGATGGGTTCGGACGGTTTCTTCTAGCTGGGAGCGCGCGGTGCGCACCGGGGTGAGGTGCGCGGCGGGACTCTGCGGGATCAGGCCGATCCGGCGGCCGCGAACCGTGCGGGCCAGCATCTGATCTGAGGCGGTGAGCAACTCGATAGGGGGCTGCTCCCCGCCGCCGAGAAGGGCGGCACCGGCCACCTCAGCGTTGGCCGGCAAGAAACCGAGCAGCGCGGCGGCCAGCACCGATTTGCCGCAGCCACTCTCCCCGACCAGCGCCAAGCACTCCCCCGGCGTGATCTGAAAGGACACCCCGTTGACCGCCACGACCTGGGCACCGGGGATCGTGAACCGCACCGCCAGCCCGGTGACGGAGAGCCCGGCGCTCACCATGCCCGCCCTCACCATGACAGTTCGGAGCGCCGCCGGGGGTTGAGCCGGTCGCGCCACACCCCGCCGAGCCCGGCCACCGCCAGCGTCGTGATCACCAGGATCAGGCCGGGGGCCAGTGACATCCACCAGCCGCCGATGAGCAGGGACCGCTGCGCGTCGTTGAGCATGTTCCCGATGCTGGCCAGATGCGGCGGCAAGCCCAGGCCCAGGAACGACAGCGCGGTCTCGTGCCAGATGGCGTGCGGCACCATCAGGGTGGTGGCGAGCAGCGTCTGCGGCGCCACGTTGGGCAGCAGGTGCCGCACTACCACGCGCCCGCGCGAGGAGCCGCCCGAAATGGCGGCGTCGATGAACGGCCGGGTGCGCAGCGAGAGCACCTCGGAACGGACAATGCGCGCCGAGGACAGCCAGTGGGTCAGGGCGATGGAGAGCCCCACCGCGGTCAGGCTGGGCCGCAGCACCGCGACGATAACGATCCCGAGCAGCAGGTGAGGGACCGAGGCGACCGCGTCGAGCACCCGCATCAGCACCCGGTCGGTCCACCCCCCGGCGGCTCCGGTGATCGCGCCGAGCGTGGTGCCGAGCACGGTGGACACGAGCGCGGCGACCAGGCCCACGGCCAGTGAGACCCGCAGCCCGTACACGCAGCGCAGCAGAACGTCGCGGCCGAGCTCGTCGGTGCCGAGCCAGTGCGCCGATCTGGGTGGCTGGTTCGCCGCGGCGAGGTCGACGACCTGCTGGTCGAGACCGGCCACCAGCGGCACCACCAGCACGATGGCGCCGAGGACCGCGAGGATCACCGCCGAGGAGATCAGGCGCGGCCTGGGTGAGCGGGGCACGCCGGCGGTGCCGATCCGGGACCGGGTGACCGGGCGCCAACGGGGCCCGGTCCCGGGATCCAGCGTCGCACGGGTGAGTTCAGCCATCGAGGCCCACTCTCGGGTCGGCGAGGGCATAAAGCACGTCGGCGAGCAGGTTTCCGGCCAGCACCGCGCCGGTGGCGAGCAGGGTGAGCGCGGCGAGCAGGGAGAAGTCCACGTTGAGCGCGGCGTCCACGGTGGCCTTCGCGATTCCGGGCCAGGAGAACACGGTCTCCACCAGCAGCGCCCCGGTGATCAGCTCCGGTATCCGGGCGCCGAGCAAGGTCAGGAACGGCAGCAGCGCGGTGCGCAGGGCGTGCCCCAGCACGACGGTCCGCTCGGGCAGGCCACGGCTGCGGGCCCCGGTCACGTAGTCCTCGGTGAGCGCCTCCAGCAGGGTCTGGCGCACGAACAACACGAACCATGGCGCCTGAGACACCGCCAGCACTGAGGCGGGCAGCAGGAGATGCCGGGCGAGCTGGCCCGCGCTCAGCGCGGCGCCGGCATCGGCGAGCCCGCCGCCGGGCAGCCACCGCAACGCGACCGCGAACAGATACAGCGCGCCCAGGCCCAGCCAGAACACCGGCGCGGCCTCCAGGATGTATGAGCTGGCTGTGACGGCGCGGTCCAGCCAGCCACCCTGGCGCCAGGCCGCGGCGGTGCCCAGCCCGATGCCCAGCAGCAGCGCACCAGCGAAGGCGACGCTCACCAGCAGCAGCGACCACACCAGCCGTTCCCCGATGACCTGGGAGACCGGCTGGTGAAGGGCATGCGAGTCACCGAAATCCCCGGTGATGGCGTGGGTCAGCCACGCCCAGTACTGCGCCAGCACGGGGGCGTCGACTCCCCAGTTCGCCCGGATCTGGGCGACCCGCTCCGCGCTGGCGCCGATGATCCGAACCCCGAAGTAGCGCTGCACCGGGTCAAACGGGGTGGCTTTCGCCAGCACGAACATCCCCAGGCTCACCACCAGCAGCAGCGGCACGCCGAAGGCGAGCCGCCGGGCCACCAGCGATCCGATCGCTTTCCCGCGCCCGCGCCGCCCCGGGACCACGTCAGTCGTCATGAGGACGACTTCGGTGTCCACTTGTCGAGGTTCCACCACAAGGCGTGCAGCAGCCCGTGGTCGTGCGGCTCGATCTGCGGGGCCAGGCCATTCCACTTATCCCGCAGCACATAGGTGTGATCGAGGAAGACCAGGAACGCCCAGCCCGGATCGGCCACGTAGGCGGTCTGGAAATCATCGTAGGCCCTTTTGCGGACGGCCGGGTCGAGGCTGCGCCGGCCGGTGTCCAGCGCGGCGTCGACAGCCGCGTTGCGGTAGAGGGTCATGTTGACGTAGCCGGGCTGGCCGATATAGCGGGAGTTCAGCAAGGTGTACGTGGCGCTGTCCGGGTCGTAGGGATCACCGCCGCCCCAGATCGCGGCGGTCTCCTTCTGCCGCTTGAGCATGATCTCGAAGGTGGTGCCCTCCACCGGCGCGTCAATGCCCAGTTTCGCCAGGTCGCTCGCGGCGGCGAGCGCGAGTTCCTTGCGCAGGCTGTCCTGTGCTGGGTACAGGATCGGCAGCCGGGCGGGCTCACCACCTTTGGCGCGCTTGCCGTCCGGTCCCGGCGTCCACCCGGCCCGGCCCAGCAGCTGTCCGGCCGACTCCGGATCGTAGGGAAAGGTGGCGCTGGGCTGGTACCACTGGCTCAGGTACGGCGAGATCGGCGTGGCGGCGGGCCGGCCCGCGCCGGCCAGCACAGCGTCGATCATCGCCTTCCGGTTGACCCCGAGGTTGATGGCCTGGCGCACCCTGGTGTCGGAGGTGAAGGGCAGCTCCGAGGGAATCCCCAGGCCCCGGTAGTCGGCGGATTTCGTCTCCACCACCTGATATCCCTCGCGCCCGGTGTAGGTCTTCGCCAGCTTCGGGGGCAGCACCGTAGCGTCGAACTCCCCCGCGGCCATCCGGGTCGCCCGGGCGTTGTCGTCGGTGACGAACACCAGCGTGGCGGTCTTCACCGCCGGTGCCCCGCCCCAGTACGCCTCGTTGGCCTTGAGAACCATCCGGTCCCCCTTACGCCACTCGGTGACCATGTACGGGCCGGTGCCAATCGGGGCGGCGTTGAACGGCGCGGTGTTGATGTCCTGGCCATCGAAGGCCTTGCGCGGCACGATGCCCAGCAGCAGCCGCTGCGCGAACGGCGCGTAAGGGTACTTCAGCGTGAAGACCACAGTATGGTCATCGGGGGCGCTGACCTGCTCCAGCGCGTCGTAGTTGGACGCGATCGTCGTGTTGGCCTTCGGATCGAGCACCGAGGAAAACGTGAACACCACGTCCTGCGCGGTGAGCGGCGTGCCATCGGTGAACGTCACGCCTGGGCGCAGGGTCGCGGTCCAGGTCAGCCCGTCCGGCGACGCGGTAGGCAACTGCTGCGCCAGGGCCGGGACCAGGGCGAGACTCGCATCGCGGGACACCAGCCCGTCGAAGATCCTCGACGCGCCGTCCGGGGCGAACCCGAGGATCGGATTCAGGTTGTCCGGCTCCGAACCGGCCCCGATCACAATCGACCGGCCATCCGACGACAGGGCTGCGGCCGTTCCCCCGCTGGGCGGGGAGCAGGCTCCCACCAGCGCGACCAACGCGACAAAAAGGACGAACCGGCATCGAGACATAGCAGCACGCTAGACATTCATGCAAGAAAAATGCAACAGCCATCTAGTGTATTTAGCGCGGTATCGCTGGCATACTGGGACGGTGACAAGGACGTCCCCCGCACTCACCCTCCGCCCAGCGGTGATGGATGACCTCCCGGTCCTGACTGTACTGAACCAGCAGCTGATCGAGGATCAGCATCACGGCGACCCGGCGACCCTGGCCGAGCTGGGGCGGCGGATGCGCCAATGGCTGTCCGGGGACTACCGGGTCGACATCGCCGAGTCTGGCGGCGCGCCCGTGGCCTACGCCGTGTGGCGGGAGGACGAGGACGGGATACTCCTGCGCCAGTTCTACGTCGCCCGGGGCCGCCGGCGGACCGGTATCGGGCGGGCGACCATGGAACTCCTGGAGCGCGGCTGGCAGGGCCGCGCCGTGCGGGTGAGCGTCCTGCTGCCCAACGAGCGAGCGCAGGCGTTCTTCCGCGAGATCGGTTTCCGGGACTACAGCGTGGTGCTCCGCCGCGACTAGCCCCAGCGAGCGTTCGAGATCGTCGCAGTAGGACAGCCGCAATAGCGGTAGAGCGCCAGAGAGGCTTACCGGCGCGCGGCGCGCGCAACGCGCTCGAGTCGGCTCCGATAGCTCTCCCACCATT
>DASTBN010000404.1:0-3526 GCA_035712045.1 Pseudonocardiaceae bacterium | reverse complement strand
CGATGAGTGGCGAGATGACGACACCCGTGCCCTCGCGCAGCAGCGCGGGGATCTGGTAGCACAGCGACTTGCCGCCGCCGGTGGGCATGAGAACGAGCGCGTCCCCACCGGCGGCGACGTGGGAGATGATCTCCTCCTGGGCGCCGCGGAACGAGTCGTAGCCGAAGACCCGGCGCAGCACCGCGAGAGCGTCGCTCACGCCGAGATCCGCTGCGCCGGGGGTCACTCCGGCGATCCTATGGCGGGCGGTGATTTACCTCCGGAGGGCGTCCCGTCCCAGCTCGTGTTCCCGGAGCTTGTCCCGCAGCTGCCGCAGCGCCCGGGCCCGGGTGGGCCCGATCCCGCCGGCCGGGATCCCCGCGGTCCGGGCGACCTCGGCGTACGAGCGCGGCATCTCGGTGAACAGCATCCGCACCAGCGCCCGGCGCCGGGGCGACAACTCAGACACGAGTTCTCCCAGCATCCGGATGATATCGGCATTGATCACCCGCTGCTCGGGGCCCGCTGAGGGGTCGGCGACCGTGTCGAGCGTCGCGTCGAGCAGAGTCGGAATGGGCTTGACCTGGCGCAGGATGTGCAGGCATTCGCGGCGGGCGGTGGTGGCCAGCCACCCGCCGAGCCGTTCCGGGAACTGAATCCGGTGAACGTTCTCGGCCAGGCGCAGCCAGGTCATCTGT
Organism: Pseudonocardiaceae bacterium; assembly: GCA_035712045.1. Lineage (GTDB taxonomy): Bacteria > Actinomycetota > Actinomycetes > Mycobacteriales > Pseudonocardiaceae. Next base: position 2,849 of record DASTBN010000404.1, on the reverse strand, counting down.
ATCGCGTCGAGCGCGTCGGCCTCCTGCAGCCGGAATGATCGAACCGTCGAGGACACGAGCTTGCCGTACCGGTGGAAGATTTCCTCCCACGCTGCGGCATCTCCGCCGCGGATCCGCTGCAATAAACTGGTAACACTGTCGGGGGGAGCGTCGGCGGGCGCGCAGGTCATCATGGTAGTCATCGGGATCGAGACTCCCTCACGCTGGCTATATTCGTCGGGTAACGCCTACGGTCAGCCAGCGCGCTTGGCCGGGAGTTGGAGCTGAGTTGGAACCGACGTCCGCACATGCGGCGGACATCCCGCGCGCTTCACGGGATCGCGGACGGTAACCGGGCGAACCCGGAATCGTTACCGGTTTTCACCGCAACAGCAGAGTCGGTGTGGTCCAGGCGGCATCTAACGTCCACCGAGTGACCCCCGCGCCTGAGCTGGACTGTGCGTCGCCGGTTCCAGGCAAGGTCGCCGCCGTCTGCTTCGACGTGGACGCGACGCTGGTCGACTATGAGGGGTCCATGCGCGCGGGGCTGCGTGAGTTGCTCGGCACCGATGAGGCGTGGGTTGAGTGGTGCGCGCTGACCGACCAGCATTACGCGAGTTATCTCGCCGGGCAGATCGGCTTCGAGCCGATGCTCCAGCGGCGCACCAAGGATTTTTTCGCGCGCCGGGGCGAATTCCTCTGCGATGGTGAGGTGGTGGCGCGCGAGCGCCGCCGCGCGGCCGCCGTCAAGCGGGCCTGGCGCCTGTTCGACGACGCGATGCCGTGCCTGCGGGCGCTGCGCGACCTGGGATTGCGGCTGGCCGCGATCACCAACGCCGCCGGTGAGCACCAGCGCGCGAAGCTGGGGGCGCTCGGGCTGGACGGCGTCTTCGACGTGCTGCTGATCTCCGGGGAGCTCGGTGTGGCCAAACCACACCGGGCGATCTTCCGGATGGCCTGCCGGTTCCTCGGGGTGCGGCCGGGCCAGGCCGTGCACGTCGGCGACCGGCTCGACACCGACGCCCAGGGCGCGCGGGACGCGGGAATGCATGGGGTGTGGCTGGATCGTTCCGGGTGCGGCAGGCTCCCGCCGGAGGCGGGCATCTCCGTCATCGGGCGGCTGGCCGAGCTTCCCGCGCTGGTCACAGGGCGTGCCAGATGAGCACCGGCATCCGAGTGGAGGAGCGCGCGGGCGGTCGACTAGGATTCTCACCTGGTGCACGGTTCGGGGCTCGGGCGGGCCCTAAGATCAGACACTTGGTGGGGTATGGTGTAATTGGCAGCACGACTGATTCTGGTTCAGTTAGTCTAGGTTCGAGTCCTGGTACCCCAGCGAATGCCATAGTGCGTTCACTCGGCCCCGTCGTCTAGCGGCCTAGGACGCCGCCCTCTCAAGGCGGTAGCGCGGGTTCAAATCCCGTCGGGGCTACACCAGCGGAATTGGCTTGCGTTGTCCGCCCGTGCCCGGTCGTATCCCGGCAGTCTCCGGGTGGCGGTGCCGAATACGTGCCGAAGCCCTAGGTGCCAGCGCTCCGGTGGCTGAGCGCCTCCTGTACCCGGCAACGGGCTATCTCGTCATGGCCGTCGAGGCATTTGGCGTAGACCTTGAGCAGCATTTCCACCGAATGCCCGACCCACTCGGCGACCTGGGTGGCTGGTACGTCGACGTTGAGCCACGTCGACACGCAGGCGTGGCTCAAGTCGTACGGGGTAGGCGCCAATGGTGAGGAGCAGACTTCATCTGTGAAGGTCGCCCGGCGAGCCGCCCGCCAGGTGCGCATATAAGCGAGATGGGGCAACTCAGCTCAACGGAATCTCCTCACTGCAAGTTCATTCAAGGCAATCAATCGGGCACGCGACTGCACATCGGTAAGCGTTGGCGCCTGTTCAGCCAAGGTGATCACCTCCCGCAGCACCGTCCGCGCGGCCGTGAGTTCCACCGTCCCAACGAGTTGATCCAAGTACGAGCGTGCGCGCGGGTTCACGAAGCTGACCCACCAATCAGGGCCGCACCCTGGGGTGCCGCCAAGCGGTCGCCCGTTTTCCGAGCGGGTGGTGTTCATCAGTTGATCAGACTGTCGCGAGGGGGGACGCGACCCCTTTGGACAAGCCCGCGGTTTTTCCCATGGTGATGGCATCAGGACGCCACAAATCCTCCACGGAGTAAGCGAAGCGGCAGGTGCCGGGCAAGTCGCGGCCGGTCGGGCGCTGCTAGGTGTCCGTTGTGGGTGTTTTGGCCGTCCCTTGGTCGCTTGCTGGACTCGTGGTGTTGGTGTGCGGGGCGCAGCGTCCCCGGGATGACATCCGCGCTCGCGGTGAATGTCCCGGTAGGGGACCTCATCTGCGGTGTGTGGGTGCCTGATTGCTGGTGCTCACGTGTGCCCGCGGCGTCGCCCGGGCTGTCCTTCATGTTCAGGAGTAGCCATGCCAGACCGATCCTTACCCCGGTGGCGATCCGGTGGCCCGCGCAGCGGCACCGCGTGGGACCGGGTGCCGCGCACTCCGGGCGGTATAGCCCGCACTCGCGGGGCGAGAGCCTTGCCTGGGCACCGGGTGGTGTCACTGGCCGTGACGGCGTTGATGGTGCTGGCCAGTGGGGTGGTGGCGCTGGCGCTGGCGCCGGCCGTGGCCAGCGCCGCGCCAGCGGGCCCGTGTGGGACCACCGGGGTGCTGGCCCCGACCGGTGACATGTGCACCTACACCACCATCGGTTCGGATACCTTTACCGTCCCGGCGGGGGTGTCCTCAGTGGACATCGTGGCCGTGGGCGGCCAAGGCGGGCACTTCTTCATCGCCGGTGATGCTGCGCATGGCGGGTCCCCAGCTGGGGACATCACGGGCAGCCCGGGTGGTGCCGGTGGGAAGGCCGT
>DASTBN010000403.1:0-3115 GCA_035712045.1 Pseudonocardiaceae bacterium | reverse complement strand
GTGCGCGCGTGGGAGGCGGGGGCAGCGACGGGGATTGGGTCGATGCCTGGGGACGATGCGCTGGAAGCGGCGCGTACGGTGATCGGGGAGCTGCCTGGGCTGCCGCATCTGCCTGAGTTGCCGGGGCGGGGCGCGGGAGCTGACATGATCGGGCGGACCGCGGCGCTGCTCGTCGATCTCGCCGTCGAGCTCGTGCCCTCCGGGTACCGGGTCACCACGCGGGCTGGCCGGGATCACCGGCGGGCGCTCGATCTGCTGCGGGCTGATCTGGACGCGCTGGAGGAGGCCGTGGACGCCGTCAGCGCCCGGCCAGAGGTGATCAAGGTGCAGGCGGCCGGGCCGTGGACGCTGGCCGCCGAGGTGGAGCTGCGCACCGGGCACAAGGTGCTCACCGACCCTGGCGCGCTCCGGGAGTTCGCGGCATCGCTGGCTGAGGGGCTGCGGGCGCACGCGGCGGAGGTGTCCCGCCGACTCGGCGCGCACACCGTGGTGCAGCTCGACGAACCGGGGCTGCCCTCGGTGCTCGCTGGCACCGTGCCCACCCCGTCCGGATACGGCACGGTGCCCGCCGTGCCCGAGAACGACGCGGCTGAGCTGCTGCGCGGCGTGCTGGACGCCTTACCCGCCCCCCGGATCGTGCATTGCTGCGCACCACGGCCACCGCTGGCGTTGCTGCGCCGCGCCGGAGCCGACGCGCTCGCCGTCGACGCCGGACTGCTCGCCGGGGCCGGCCGGGTCACCATCGACGCCCTCGGTGAGGCCTGGGACGCGGGTGCCTCGGTGCTGCTTGGCCTGGTGCCCGCACTGGCCCCGGCAGCGGCCCCCACCCTGGAGAGCCTCGCCCGCCCCGCGATGGAGCTGGTGGCCCGGCTCGGCTTCGACTCCCGCCTGCTCGCCGAGCGCTGCGTGCCGACCCCGTCCTGTGGCCTGGCGGGTGCCACCACGAGCTGGGCCACCCGAGCGCTGGCCCTGGCCCGTGAGTTGGGTCAGGCGTTCATCGACCCACCCGAGTCCTGGTCGGCCGGAAAATAGGGTGGCGGCGAGCGGGCGCGCCAGCACGCGGGGGCTTACTCGCTGGTCCAATGGGTGGGCGCCACACCGCTCCAGTGGCTCGATGGCATGGCCTACTTCACCCAGCGGATGTCCACCGACGCCCCGCAGGATGACCTGCGCTGGGAGGAGGAGCCCTACGACGCGGCCAGGCTGTGGGCCCGCGACGCCAGCTGCCTGGCCTGCGGGCTGCACATCGTCACCACCGCGGGGACACCGGCTGGGCACCCTCATCAAGATCGCCAATCTGGAACTCGCCCGGGCCCAGCGTCCCGGGCTGAGGGTCATCGACATCCAACGCCGATTCCAACCCGCCCATGGCCGCGATCAACGCCGCGATGGGTTTCCGGCCGTGCCGCCGGCTGATCGACTGGCAGCTTGACCTGTAGCCCGGTGGCCGCATCAAACCCGCATTACAGCCGATCTGACGAACGTCAGGGGCTGGTCCTTGCTGCGGAAAGTGATACGGTGGCCGCCGGTTGTAGTCGTGTAGTTCCCCGATCGTTGTGAAGCGTCCGTGGAATGTCTGACTACGGGCGTCGCGCTCCCTCCACGGGGATGCCTCCTCATCGGAGCGCGTGGTCCGCGCAACCACGCGGTCGGCACAGTGCTGGCAGCGGTTTGGAGATTCCACAGGGTGGATCCGATTTGGGAGAGCACATGGCACAGGGCGTAGTGAAGTGGTTCAACGCGGAGAAGGGCTTCGGCTTCATCTCCGTCGACGGGGGTGGCCCCGACGTGTTTGTCCACTACTCCGCCATCCAGGGTGACGGTTACCGCACCCTGGACGAGAATCAGCGCGTCGAGTTCGAGTCGAGCCAGGGCCCCAAGGGCCCGCAGGCCGACACGGTGCGCGCCATCTAGATCGTCTCACTCGCGGCCCCGCACCGGCATCCGGTGCGGGGCCGCTGATCGTCGGTGTCCGGAGTTAGTCTCCCTGGCGTGATGGACGCCGAACCGTACGCCGAAGCCCGGGCTGAGTACGCCGACCTTGTCGAGACCGTGCGCGGGCACCAGTTCCGCTATTACGTGCTGGACGCCCCCACCGTCTCCGACGCCGAGTTCGACCAGCTGCTGCGCCGACTCCAGGAGCTGGAGCAACGCTGGCCCGAGCTGCTGACACCGGATTCCCCGACGCAGGTCGTCGGCGGCGGCTTCAGCACCGAGTTCGCCGCGCATGACCATCTTGAGCGGATGCTCAGCCTGGACAACGCCTTCGACACCGACGGGCTGCGGGCTTGGGCCGACCGGGTCACCCGCGAGGTCAGCGCCGAGGTGCACTACCTGGCCGAGCTGAAGATCGATGGGCTGGCGGTGAACCTGCTCTACGAGAACGGCCGGCTGGTCCGGGGCCTGACTCGGGGCGATGGCCGCACCGGCGAGGACGTCACACTCAACCTGCGCACCCTGTCTGACATCCCGGATCTGCTGAGCTCCTCCGCTGACTACCCGGTTCCGGAGCTGCTCGAAGTCCGGGGTGAGGTGTTCTTCCGGCTCGCTGACTTCGCCGCGCTCAATGCCGCGCTCGTGGAGGCGGGTAAGCCGGCTTTCGCTAATCCCCGCAACTCCGCGGCGGGCTCGCTGCGGCAGAAGGACCCGAGGGTAACCGCGAGCCGCCGGTTGCGGATGCTCTGCCACGGCCTGGGCCGCCGGCGCGGCTTTGAACTGACCCGTCAATCGGAGGCCTACCGGGCGCTCGCCGCGTGGGGCCTGCCAGTGTCTGAGCACACCCGGCTGCTGTCCAGCGTCGATGAGCTGATCGAGCACGTCGCCTACTGGGGCGAGCACCGCCACGACGTGGCATACGAGATCGACGGCGTGGTCGCGAAGGTCGATGAGGTGGCGGCGCAACGCCGCCTGGGCTCGACGTCCCGGGCGCCGCGCTGGGCGATCGCGTTCAAGTACCCGCCGGAGGAGGCCACGACGAAGCTGCTGGACATCCGGGTCAACGTCGGGCGCACGGGGCGGGTCACCCCGTTCGCTTTCATGGAGCCAGTCACCGTCGCCGGGTCCACCGTGTCGCTGGCGACACTGCACAACGCCGATGAGGTCCGCCGCAAAGGCG
>DASTBN010000402.1:0-3795 GCA_035712045.1 Pseudonocardiaceae bacterium | reverse complement strand
GCCCGCCACGCCGGCGTCGCCGAGACCGCGGTGCTCGCCTCCCAGGACGGCTCCCGCCTGGTGTCGTACGTGGTGCCCACGCCGGGCGCGGACCTCCGTCCCCGGGCGCTGCGCGCGTTCCTGCGGAAGGTGCTGCCGGAGTACATGGTGCCCGCGGCCTTCGTGATGATCGGCGAACTGCCGCGTGATTCGTCGGGCGAGCTGGATCGCGCCGCGCTGCCCGAACCGGACCCGGGCTCGCTCGCCGAGACCCACTACGTCGCGCCCCGGACCGAGATCGAGCGGATCCTCACCGAGGTGTGGGCGCAGGTGCTGGGGGTGGAGCGGGTCGGGATCGAGGACAACTTCTTCGAACTCGGCGGGGACTCCATCCTGAGCATCCAGGTCGTCACCCGGGCCCGGCAGGCGGGGCTGCGGGTGAGCTCGCAGGAGGTGTTCTCCAGGCACACCATCGCCTCGCTCGCGCCAACCGTCGACGTGATCACGGCTGCGCCAGCCGAGCAGGGCCCGGTGACCGGCGCGGCCCCGCTGACCCCGATCCAGCGCTGGTTCCTCGACGCCGACCCCCGCTCTCCGGAGCGTTTCCACCAGGCGGTGACGTTCGAGCTGCGTGAAGGGGTATCCGAGACCGCGCTGCGTGGCGCGCTGGCCGCGGTGTGGGAGCACCACGACGCGCTGCGGACACGTTTCGAGCACCGGGACGGCCAGTGGCGCGCCCACCTCACCCCGGTCGAACCGGTGGACCTGCTGCGCCGCCACGACCTTGTCGCGGTGCCCGAGGGGGACCGGGACGCGGTGATCCGCCGGGTCACCAGCGAGGTCCTCGCGGGCACCCAGCTGACTGGACCGCTGCTGGCCGCGGTCCTGTTCGACCCGGGGCCGGGCGGGCGGCCGGTGCTGTACCTGGCGGTGCACCACCTCGTGGTGGACGGGGTGTCCTGGCGGATCCTGCTGGAGGACCTGGACACCGCCTACCAGCAGATCAGGCGCGGCGAGCCGGTGTGCCTGGGGGCGCGGACGACGTCATTCCGGGATTGGTCGTTGCGGCTGACCGAGAACGCCGCCACCGGCGGATTCCACGACGAACTCCCGCACTGGTCCCGGGTGATCGGTGACGCGGACCCGGCGCTGCCCCTCGACTACCCCGCCGCTGACGCGCTCAACACGGTCGCCTCGATGCGCTCGGTGACCGTCACGCTGGATCCGGAGCAGACCGCCGCACTGCTGGCCGACGTGCCCGGGGTCTACCGCACGCAGGTCAACGATGTGCTGCTGGCCGCGCTGGGGCGGGTCCTGGCCAGCTGGACCGGGCGGGACCGGGTGCTCTGTGACCTGGAGGGCCACGGCCGCGAGGAGGCCGCCCTCGGCGATCAGGCAGCCGCTGATCTGTCCCGCACAGTGGGCTGGTTCACCACGATCTACCCGGTCGCCCTGGACCTCACCGGCCCGGGGGACTGGGGCCAGACCCTCAAGACCGTCAAAGAGCAGCTCCGCGCGGTGCCCCGGCGCGGCCTGGGCTACGGCGCGCTGCGCCACCTCACCGACGCCGGGCTGGACACTCAGCCCGCACCCGCGATCAGCGTCAACTACCTGGGCCACCTCGACTGGCCCACCAGCGGCGACGGGCTCTACCACGCGGCGGCAGGCCAGCTGGTCCTCGACGCCGGCCCCGCGCAGCGCCGCGCCCACCTGATCGACGTGGTGGGCTGGGTCGAGCGGAAACGCCTGACGTTCACCTGGTTCTACTCCCGGGCCTGCCACGGCGAGGACACCATCACCAGGCTCGCTCAGGATCTGCTCACCGCGCTGCGAGAGGTGATCCAGCACTGCGCGCTACCCGGTGCGGGTGGGCGCACCCCGTCCGATTTCCCCCTGGCCGGGCTGGACCAGGCCGGGGTGGACCGGATCGCGGGCGATGGCAGCGAGGTGGAGGACATCTACCCGCTCACCCCCACCCAGGCGGGCATGGTGTTCCACGCGCTGTCCCCCGACTGCGAGCAGGCCGCCTACCAGGAGCGGATCGCCTTCGTCCTGGACGGCATCACCGACGTCGGGCTGCTGGCCGCCGCGTGGCAGGACGTCCTCGACCGGACGCCGGTGCTGCGCAGCTCGGTGGTCTGGCAAGGGGTCAGCACACCGCTGCAGGTGGTGCACCGCGGCGTCCGCCTGCCGGTGCGGCATCTGGACTGGCGCGATCTGCCCGAGGCCGAGCGCCACGAGTGGCTCGCGCAGCTGATGGCGGACACGGAAGCGTTCGACCTGGCCGCCGCCCCGCTGGCCCGGCTGACCCTGGCCCGGCTCTCGGACACCGCGGTACAAGTCGTGTGGGCGTTTCACCACGTGCTGCTGGATGGCTGGAGCGTCTTCGGCGTGCTCACCGACGTCTTCGCCCGTCACGCCGCCCTGCGGGACGGGACCTCAGCGCCGTCGCCCACCCGGCCCCCCTTCCGGGACTACCTGGCGTGGCTGGCGGCCCAGGACGAGCCCTCCGCGCGGGAGCACTGGCGCGGTGTGCTGTCCGGTCTGACCGACCCCACCCCGCTGCCCTACGACCGGATCCCCGCGCGGGCCCACACCAGCCGCTCCTCCGAGCAGATCCGCATCGACCTGGACACGGCCGCGTCCACCCGGCTCTACGAGTTCGCCCGCGCCCACCACCTCACGGTCAACGCCCTCGTGCAAGGCGCGTGGGCGATCCTGCTGTCCTGGTACAGCGGTGAGCGCGACGTCTGCTTCGGCGTCACCGTCTCCGGCCGCCCCGCCGACCTCCCCGGCGTCGGTGAGATCACCGGCATCTTCATCAACACCGTCCCCCTCCGCATCACCATTCCCGCCACCCCCCAGAACCCCGATATGTCTCCATATCGGGGTTCTGGCGCGGGTCCTGACCCCGATATGTCCCCATATCGCGAGGCGGGGGCGGTGGTGGAGTGGCTCCGGGAGGTGCAGGCGGGGCAGGTGGGGTCGAGGGGGTTCGAGCATGTGGCGTTGGGCCAGCTGCAGAGCTGGAGTGAGCTGCCGGGTGGGGTGGGGCTGTTTGACAGCATCGTGGTGTTCGAGAACTACCCGGTTGATGACGACGCTGCGGCCAGCTACGGGCTGCGGTTGCGTGAGGTGCGGGCGATCGAGACGACGAACTACGCCCTCACGCTCACCGCTTATCCTGGGCGGCGACTGTCCTTCGCGCTCGGTTATGAACCCGCCGTGTTCGACGCCAGCACCATTGAGCGGATCGGTAACCATCTCCTGACCGTGCTGGAAGGGATCGTGTCCGATCCCGAGCGGCCCGTGTCGCGGCTGCCGCTGATGACGGAGGCGGAATCCCGGCGGCTCTTAGTGGAATGGAATGACACCGATCGGCGGATTCCCGAAGCCACGTTGCCGGAATTGTTCGCCGTGGCAGCCCGGCGTTGCCCGGACGCGCCAGCGGTGGTGTTCAGCGATGGGCCCGATAGCCAGGCGGTGAGTTTCGCTGAGCTCGCCGCACGGGTGAACCGGCTGGGCCGGTGGCTGATCGCGCGGGGTGTGGGCCCGGAGCGGGTGGTGGCGCTGGTGCTGCCCCGCTCGCTCGAGCTGGTGGTGGCGCAGCTGGCGGTGGTGAGCGCGGGCGGCGCGTTCCTGCCCGTCGATCCGGACTACCCGGCGGAGCGGATCGCGTTCATGCTCGCCGACGCCAGCCCCGTGGTGACGCTGACGCGGGAGGATCCGGTACCGGATCTGGACGCGATTCCCGATGATCCGGTGACCGACGCCGACCGGATCGCGCCATTATCGCCGCGCAACGCCGCGTATGTG
>DASTBN010000401.1:0-5742 GCA_035712045.1 Pseudonocardiaceae bacterium | reverse complement strand
CGAACCTGCGACCTCTGGGTTATGAGGCGAATGGCGACCGTTCCGGACGTCCCATCGGGTCCCGGCATGTCCCACCGGGCCTGGTACGACTATTCATCGCGTCCCACACCGTCCAGGCTGTCCGAGCGCTTCCCGTAACGTCCTTACTACCGTTTCTACTACGCAGCAGTGGCCTCTGATGTTGCGGACGCCAGGCGGACGCGTTGGGGGAAGCTCTGGATCTTGGCCGTCTTCCTCGTAGATCTGGGTGATCTATCCCCTGGCCAGGGTCGACTTCGGGATTTCCCGGGGAAACCCCCGCTGAGCAGCCGAGGTACATCTCAATAGTTCTCACCGGTTCTTACCCCTGCCCGACGTCTGACGGCCTGGAGGCGGCCTGATCTTGGGATCCTGACCCAGCAGCTTCTCCAGCAACCCCGGCCATCGCTGTACCGCTACGCTGCGGTCCACGGCCACCGCGTGCTCCTCCGACGTTGTCACAACCGAGGAGATCATGCGGTGGTTGCCCTGCGACTGGAGACCGACACGCCGCAAGATCACGATCTATGGCTGGAGCACTGGAGAGAGACATGCATGATGAACGATATTGAGACCTAACTTAAAGCATGTGAGAATCTCTTTGGACAAGGCAGGGTTCCAGAGGTGTTGCGTGGGACGCAAGAATGCCCACGACGTCACCACTGAAGAGATTGCAAGCTTTGAGGCGGTACTTGAGAATGCGGCAAATGAAAGACCCCTGCAGCAGTACCTAACTGAACACCCTTGGATGTTAGTAGGCGAGTTAGGTGGCGGTTGCCATTGGGTCATCCCCGAAAAGAGATTAGGTTCTCATTTTCGAGCGGACTTCCTAGTTGCCAGGCTTGACAGCCTCGGCGTAAAGTGGGTTCTCGTTGAACTCGAGAGCCCGAAAGCTCCACTGTTTACAAAGGATCGACGTGAAAGTCGCCAGCTAGCTAAAGGAATCAGTCAGATCAATGAATGGCGTCGCTGGCTCGACGACAACCGCACTTACGCCAGGAGAGCGGGCCGGAGCGGACTCGGATTGAAAGACATCGCTGGCGATTCGCCTGGCTTGCTATTGATTGGCCGTGAACACAATCGCTCTGCGGACAATCGTGATCAGCTTAGGCAACTTGCCTTGAATCATCGTATCGAAATTCACTCTTACGACTGGTTGATTCGCGAGGCGCGAAATCGGACCAACTTTCGCGTGTCCAACCCACCTGCTGGCCGTTGTCCCACCTGCACTGTAAGCGGACAGCTTCCGGACTGATATCAGGCTCCAGACGTAAGACCTCCTTCTGCGGTACGGAAATTGTCGATGACTGAGTCATCTTCTTCGGTACGGAATTCGCTAGCGATCACGAAACTTGCGCGCTGGGAGACGTCAGGCATCCCGTCGGCCTGGCGCAGCCCGACCACCCGGTGCCCCGGGAGCAACATCCCGCTCTACCGCCAGCCGAGTTTGCCACGCTTGCCCCCGGGGCACCGGGTGGTAGCCCTAGGGGAGGTCGATCGGATGCCACACGCCACCCCTGCCGGGCCCGACACTCGTGTTAGCCATCCCAGAGGCAGGGGTGCGGGGCGGCGAGCGCCCGCAGTTTGGTTCCGCTGAACCTGGTGTCCGGCTCGGCGTAGGGCACAAACCTGCGAGCTAGCGATTATCGGGAACCACTACTGAACAGTGCCGGTCGTGACCGAATACGTCGGCTTACCAGCGGAGACACATCTCAACAATACGTACCCGTACCGGATGTTACCGGTTGTTTCAGGTAGGTAAAGGGTGGAGATGATCATAGGATGGTCTTCGTGCCGCAGGACATGAGGGGAGCGGGTATCCCGTCCCTGGCGACCCACTACCTACTATTCGGGCCCGGTCCTGAGGCCATCCCGGAGCGAAGGCCCCGCCGGAGGCAAGAGATTGTTGATCTTAGAATGAGTTGTGTTCTTCGGTGTGAACGCGGATCGGCCGTACGTCCACTTGCCGATGAGTGTCATTGCGTGCTGCTGAGCTGCGGCGACGTACCGGTGTGTATCGGACCGTGCGGATTGGTCACGTCGCTTCCGCTGACGGCTCGCTGACGATGATCACCTGTGAATCCAGTCAGCCGAGCTGTCGCAGCGCCTGCCGGACGCGGACGGAGGCTGGATGGTCGGGTCCGTAGGCGGTCTCATCGATGCGTAGGGCTCGCTCCAGCAGAGCTCGGGCGGTGGCCGGCTCACCCAGGTCGCACAGCGCCGAGGCGAGGTGATTCAGGGTAGTGGCGACTATGGGGTGGTCGGGTCCGTGGACGGTTTCGTTGATGTGCAGGGCTCGCTCCAGCAGGGCTCGGGCGGTGGCCGGCTCACCCAGGTCGCGCAGTGCCATGGCGAGGTGATTCAGGTCGGCGGCGACCTCGGGGTGATCCGGTCCGTAGGCGGTCTCATCGAGGTGCAGGGCTCGCTCCAGCAGGGGTCGGGCGGTGGCCGGCTCACCCAGGTCGCGCAGCGCCAAGGCGAGGTTGTTCAGGGAGGCGGCGACGTCGGGGTGGTCGGGTCCGTGGGCGGTCTCGCGGATGCGCAGGGCTCGCTCGTGCAAGGGTCGGGCGGTGGCCGGCTCGCCCAGGTCGCGTAGCACCTCGGAGAGGGTGTTCAGGGAGGCGGCGACGTGAGGGTGGTCGGGTCCGTAGGCGGTCTCGCGGATGCGCAGGGCTCGCTCGCATAGGGGTCGGGCGGTGGCCGGCTCGCCCAGGTCGCGAAGCGTCCAGGCGAGTTGGTTCAGGGAGGCGGCGACGTGAGGATGGTCGGGTCCGTAGGCGGTCTCACGGATGCGCAGGGCCCGTTCCAGCAGGAGCCGGGCGCTGGCAGGTTGACCGTGGGTTCGCTGGTAGCTGGCGGCGCGATCGAGCAACCAGGACGTTGGGATGGCGATGGTCGGGCTGGCCTCGTCGTGGTGGGCGGTCGCGGTCAGGACGTGCGGAAGCAGTTGCCGCCAGCGGGGCCAGTTCTGCGGTGCGGTCCAGATCTCCTCGGGGAGGTCGACGCGAAGCAAGCCGAGCACGATGGGTAACGGGTCTTCAGGCTGGGCTCGTTCGGGCTGGCGGATGACAGCTTGCACGAGCCGATGTAGCAGCAGCCCGGCGTCGGTCCGACCGGCGAGGGAATAGTCGAGCAGGGCGCCGACCGTCTCGGCCAACGCGAGCGGGTCACTGGCGACGTGGTCCAAGGGTGCGGGCAGGTACTCGGTGTGGCCGGTGAACAGATCGAGCGGGATGGGTTCGGGCGCAAGGTAGGCGCATAGGCGGAGTAGCTGCACGGCGGCGGGCTGAGTAGTACGGAGCTGGTCAAGCGATAGTGACCAGAGGGTGGCGATGGTGTGCTGGTGGTCGATGACCCGGCCGCGGCTGTACATGTCAGCGGCGCGGGTGGTGAACAGGTGGAGGTAGTCGGCGGGCGGCAGCTGGGTCTGGTCCAGGTAGGCGGCGACCTGTTCGAGGGCCAGCGGCAGATCACCGAGCAGCTCAGCGAGGGCGTTGGCTTGCTCGTCGGTAAGTGCCGGTGCCCGGCGACGCAACAACGTGACGGACTCGGAGCGGGGAAGCACATCGAGATCGAGCACCGGACCGAGGTAGCCGAAACCACCGCGGCGGGTGGTGATCACGACATGTCCGGCCCCGCCGGGAAGGACGCCCCGGATATGGTCAATGTCCTCGGCGTTGTCGAAGATCAGCAGCCAGCCGCGTCGGCGTCGCAGCTCGGCGCGGACCGCCCGCGCCGCGGTATCCGGGTCAGGGTCGGGCAGCAGACCCAGCGGCCCGGCGAGCGCGGCGAGCTGGCTGGTGATCAGGGTGGGCTGTTCAGCGTTGATCCACCACACCAGGTTATAGGCGGCGGCGTGCTGGTGGGCATACTCGATCACGGTCTGGGTCTTGCCGACTCCGCCCAGCCCGTGCACCGTCATTGGCGTCCCGGCCCCCAGGTGGGTCCAGATGGTGCCGAGCTCGGCGGCCCGGCCGGTGAAGTTCGGATTGCGACCCGGCACGGTGAACACTTCCGGCAGCGCACCGGGAAACCACGGTTCAGCCGGCACCGCCCGCAGCGGAAACGGCGGCGCCGAGCCCGGCTTGGCTCGGTCCCGCACGGCGGCCGCGATGTCCTCGCGCAGCCGCCGCCGCGCCGCGGCCTCGGACAAGCCCACCAGATCGATGCCCACCACGCCGGCGAGCAGACCCGGCGGCCAATCGCCCCGGACCCGTACCGTGATCAGCGCGCGCCGCCGTCCCTGCGGGTCCTCGGCCCACGCTGCCTGCCATTCCGCCGTGCCGTACATCGAGGACAGATAGTCCGGGGACAGCACCGCCACGGTCCGCGCCGCGCGCGCCACACCCTGGTTCATTCGACTGATCCAGTTACTGCCCGCCACCATGTCCCAGGCCTGGACCAACACCCGATACCCGTCCTCCTCCAACAGCCAGGCTATCCACTCCGCCCACGCCCGATCCGCCTGCGTATACGACACAAAGAAGTCCCATGCAACCCCCTCCCCCGCGCTGTCGGTCACCCGGCCAGATTCCCACACGCGGCCACCCACGGGGTTGGGATCCGGTCACCGGCCACCCCGTGGGCACCCCCCTGACCGGCCACACCAGCGTCGTGAACGGGGTGGCGTTTAGCCCGGATGGCACGCTGCTGGCCAGCACCAGCCAGGATGGGACGGTGCGGTTGTGGGATCCGGTCACCGGCCACCCCGTGGGCACCCCCCTGACCGGCCACACCAACTCCGTGTACAGGGTGGCGTTCAGCCCGGATGGCACGCTGCTGGCCAGCACCAGCCAGGATGGGACGGTGCGGTTGTGGGATCCGGTCACCGGCCACCCCGTGGGCACCCCCCTGACCGGCCACACCAGCCCCGTGAGGGCGGTGGCGTTTAGCCCGGATGGCACGCTGCTGGCCACCGCCAGCGCCGATCGGACGGTGCGGTTGTGGGATCCGGCTCTACTCCGCGAGCCACTGTCCAGTATCTGCTCCCGGCTCGGCCCGCCAAGCGCCCGCGAATGGCAACAATACGCCCCTGACGAACCACTCCCCACAGTATGCCCTTAATACACCCAGCCGCCTTGTGCCCAAGCCCGTCACGGGAACATCAACGCGGATCAAATCGATCGCGTCATAACCTGGTCAAGGGAACCTTCAGACGGATACTCAGAAGTTCCGGCTGGCCACCAAACGGCCAGATGCATTGACCTCGCGAATCCATAAAACTACCGCGCATCTCAGCCCGGAAGCCGTTGCGCATATCGATCACCACTGCCCGCCGATCCGGCCCGCGCGGGCCACACCAGCACTAACCGTCGCCATCGTGACAGCCTCCGGCATCCAGCGGTCATAAAGCGCAGCACGAGGGGCCGGGCCGCCGTGAGCGGAGCGGCAGGCGGGCCCGGCAGACGGCGCGCGGAGCGCGCCGTCAGATCCCATAGAGGGTAATTCGGCAACGCATCTTTGTGACACACTGTGGTCACTGATGACGTTGCGTAGATAGCTTGCTGGTCACCGGTCCTTCGTCCGGATCGCCGGCTGGCGCGTCGTTGCTGTTGTGAGCGCGTCCGGCCTCGCGGAACTGGACGCGAAGTTGACTGATGGTCTCGTCGTGGCGGGTTTGCTGGTCGGCCAGCCGTTGCGCACCGTGGGCTTTCTCGGTCTCGATCGCGGCGTGGGCGGCGGTGAGCCCGGAGCTGTTGAGCGTCATTCCTCATGCGGACGTGC
>DASTBN010000400.1:0-10087 GCA_035712045.1 Pseudonocardiaceae bacterium | reverse complement strand
CCGCACAAGCTGAGCCGGTGGCGCGTGAGCTCGACGCGACTAGACACGGCCTACTGACCCGAGGTGACGGCTGCGTTGGGTGTGGTGTCCTGAGCAGGCAAGGTGACCATCGGTGGTGCCGGTGGTGGGACCGCCGCTGCTGCTTCCCGGCTCAGGAACGCGCCTAGCTCTCCGATGGTGCTCATCAGCGGCGCGGGGAAGACAACGGTGGTGTTCTTGTCGACCCCGATTTCGACCAGGCTTTGCAGATTGCGCAGCTGGAGGGCCAGCGGGTGGGCCATCATGGTGTCCGAGGCGGTGCCGAGCGCGGCCGCCGCCAGCGCCTCACCCTCCGCCGCGATGATCTTGGCGCGCTTCTCGCGCTCGGCCTCGGCTTGGCGTGCCATCGCCCGCTTCATGCTCTCGGGCAGTTGAATGTCCTTGAGTTCAACCAGGGTGACCACGACGCCCCACTCGAGGGTGGCCACGTCGAGGATCTCGCGAATGCTGACGTTAATGACGTCGGTCTCGGACAACGTCTCGTCCAGCGTGTGCTGACCAACGACCTTCCGCAGGATCGTTTGGGCGATCTGGTTGATCGCGGCAGCCACGTTTCGATCGCCACGACCGACTTCACCGCATCGACAACCCGGTAGTAAGCGACCGCCGAGACATCGACGCTGACGTTGTCCCTGGTGATGATGCCCTGGGACTGCCGGGCCCTCGTCCACCACCTTGTTTCCGCGGGCGCGCCTCACACGAACACCGAAGCTGAACGAGCGCACCAACACTACCGCGATGCCCGCGTTGGTCTGTCCCCGCTGCTGGTCTGGGCGGGCAAACGGGAGGTCAGCTCATCGAGGTTGCCGAGTCGGTGCTGAGCCGGGCCAGCCGGTCAGCGGGTGGCCAACCGACCTCACGGGCTCATCTCTGCGGCTGTTTGATGTTTGTTGTTGATGAACTCGAGGGCCCGAATCGAGTGATCAAATGGTCTTTTCCCGAGGTGTCTACTGGTGTTCGCAACGTGACTTCAACTCGCGAGGGGATTTAGTTCAACTAGTCAGGGAGACGGCGGGAGCGTGCGGGGTGGCGTAGTCTCGCCATGGTCACGTTTTCGATTGCCCAGCAATACGGCCGCGGTGGCGGCTTGGCGAGCGCGGGCGCCCAGCACACACATCGCCGCCGACCGACGCTGAGCAGACCAGCAGCGATCGCCGGCCCGCGATCGGCGTTCTCGTGGACCGCCGACACAACTACCAGCGGGCTTCGATCGGGCTCCGCGGTTTTGTGCGAACCCGGCACTGCCCAACACTACGCGACACTCGAAACCAGCAAGAATGTCCGCCGACGTGCATTTACTGGCACTAACCGTCATTACCCGGCACTACGCGACACTCGGAACGGCAAACTTTTAATCCGCAGGCCGTCAAAACCCGCAACCACTCACCCACCAGGAGTTTCACTGGACGTGTGCGTGGTGGTCAAGTCCTACCGGAAACACATCCTGCCCCGACCGTGACCTAGCGCCGAGGCGCACCCCTGTCCCTTGGGGCGAGCATCTTCGATCACCCACACCGGCCAGATCGGTGAACAGATCTACAAGATCACAGAATTGATCACCGCCTCGGCACTGGGCCATGACTTCTGCGGACACGCCGAGCACACCTCGATTCACGCCAAGCGCGCGCCAACTCAATATCTCCAGAGTCGGCCTGCACACCGACGGGCCGGCTGGCGCGACCGCAGTGGTTGCATTTGTGGTTGCATTCGCTCGCGATCAATAAGACCCGGGAATGACCGTGCTCGGCGGTTGACCTGCCCATACCGCTGAGACGGTCACCGCTGATCACCGGGTCGCAGACCTCGAAAGCGCGTGAGGGTTCACCCTCCGTGGGTTCAAATCCCACCGCTACCGCCACTGACCAGCACAAACAGTGGACCCTCTTTTGCGGAGTGATCGACGTTCTGCTGTCAGGGTCTCAGTTGCCGGCGTGGGAGTTGGGATGTCTGCCTTGTCGGCGTCCTCATCCATCACCAGGTCCCCAGCAGGCCCGTGTCAATCATCAAAGCATGCGGGTGGCTTGCGGCCGGAGCCGAAGTGCTGCTGGACCAGAGCCGGGACCCTGGGACCGCAGCGCGCAGGCCAACGCTGTTCACGCACGGCATCTTCTCGAGCCTGTGGTCGACTTCCCGGGACTGCCGGGCTCACTAACATCCCCGCTCGACGTCCGTTTAGCCTCCCGGCGCCGGACACATCACCGACCGAGTCATGCGGGAAGTCACATGTCAACGCCATGGCGTCTCGGCCTTCCAGGTGATGGTTCCTCTATCTGGACATCGACTCAGGTCACTAATCGGCGGCATAGGCAAGATAGGCCAATATCAGGGCCGACGGTGACGCACTGCCTTCCGCGATCGCGTGGACCACCTTGGTGATTGTCAATTTGCCGGCTTGTCATGATTCCCTCAGCCGGAGGAGTCGCAGTGGTGAACATCAACTCGGTGAATGTTCGTCATCGGGCGTTAGACCGGCGGCTGGCTGAGCAGATTGGGCCAGTGCGGTATCCCGCACGGGCAGGCGTGCCAAAAGCCCTGTCGCCGAATGCTTGTCACCCGGTTTCGTCAGCCACGGCTTGGTTGCTCTGGCGGGAGCATCAGACGCGACTCAGGAACATTGCCCCACACGAACTCGGTCCACTGATCGCGAGCGGTCCAGGTGCCCAGGTAGGCCACACCGGCCAGCAGATTGATCATCTCAGGGCGCCACTCCGGTGACGCCTCGTCATCGAGCACGACAAGCTTCCGCTCAGTGGGCAGGTGCGAATTGACGTCGGAGAACATCGTGAAACAGCGCTCCACGGCTGACCTCTGCGCGGCGGTGTTCTGACCGGACGCCGTCTGGACATAGACCGGCTGCTCCTCGCTGCTGCCGACCGCCGCGGTGACCTGGTAGGGCGAGCCGCTGGCACCTATCAGTTTGGCTCGCGGTTCCACGAAGGGGAACTCGGCCTCCAAGTAGATCGTCAGCCGCTCCGGAAACGCCGGGCGACGTGAAACTGGTGCCAGCAGCCTCAGGCCATCGAGATTGGCCACCGCATCGGCCATTTCCCGCACAAGGTCGGCGGTGCGCCCGACACTCGCCCGACGCACGAGCTGGCCGCAGTCGTCCTCCAGTGCGTGCGCCGCCACCAGCCGTTTCCACGACTTGCCCACCCGGCTGCGCGAGTCCACATTCACACCCACGCTATCCAGCCGCGCCAAGACCTCGCCGCCGTCCGATACGACCACTCGCCGCCAACGGCCCGCACAATCAACTCGACAGTATCCCCGTCGGCGTAGTGGTGCGACGTCACCAGCAGGACCATGTCAGATGACACCTCACGGCACGTCCACCGACCGCGCTCACCCGCGAGGACAGCGGAGAGCAGAGCGCTGCCTCCTGCCGTATCGGCAACACCGGGTCGATCCAGCGGTACTCGCCCGTCAGCTTGATGGCCTGCTCTCCACAGAACGCTTCGAACGCTCCACGGTAATGGTCTCCCACGACATCCGCCGTGGGAACAGCTGGAATGTCACCAGGGGTGTAAGCGACCGTATCCTGGTCCTGTTCGGAGAACGTGTGCTTGTACGTATGCTACAAGTTGACAATGCCGCCTGAGGCGGCCCAATACGCGACGGTTGCTTACGCACGCTCATCATCAGTGCCTGGACGGAACCCGCTGATGGTGGGCCAGAGGGTGTCGACGATGCGGGCGGGTAGGTTGTCGGCGTCGTCTCCGGTGCGCAGGAACGCCGAGAGGTAACCGCCGATGCACAGATCGGTGAGGATCTCCAGATTCAGGTCGGAGCGGAGCGCGCCGCTGTCCTGCAAGGCCCGGAGTGTGGTGATGAATTGCTGCTGTCGGGGGTGCAGGGCGTGGATGCGGACCAGCTCCAGCAGGCCGGGGTTGTGGGCGGCTTCGGCCAGCACGTGGCCGATCAGCATGATCCCGGTGGGGTTGTGGGCCCGGGGGTTGAGGCGGCGCACGGCCTCGATCAGCGCGTCTCGCGGCGCCATGGTGTCCGGCTCTAGTGGCGGGCTGGCGGCCTGCTCGGCACGGAAGCCGTAGTCGAGGGCGTCCACGACCAGGTCGTGCTTGTTGGGCCAGCGCCGGTAGACGGTGGGCCGGGTGACGCCCGCGTCGGCGGCGATGTCGCCGATGGTCATCCGGGTGTAGCCGTCGACGGCGAGCCGGTGCCGTGTCGCGCGCAGGACAGCGTCCTCGATCAGCGGGTCGCGGGGGCGGCCACGGGGTTTGGCGGGCGTCCCGGCGGTGGCGGTGCTGATCGTATCTGAGCTGTCCGTGTCTGCCCCCCGCGGTTTGGCATTGATCCGTGAGCAGCATAACCCAGATCACATTTACGTGTCAGTAACGTAACTATAGTCTGAGGTTAGTAGGCGGTAGCTGGCGACTCAGAAGTCACCATTCGCCGGTGCTGTGACCGCCTGCCGGTAAGGAGGCATGTCCGCTATGGACGAAACAATCCTGGATCTCCCATTAGATGCGCAGCCGGATCCCGACGCGTTCATCCAGGCCGCGATGCGGTGGCACTTCGACCCCGCGACCGGCTCGCCGTACTGGCTCCAGCGGGCCACGACCCTGGGCTTCGATCCGCGCACGGACGTCAAGAACGTCGAGGACCTGGCCCTGTTCCCCAACATCGTCAACGAGTTGCGCGACGTGCGGGCTGAGGATCTGATCCCCCGGGGCTACGGGCCAAACCCCGACGTTGTGGGTGTCGCTGAGAGCGGCGGCACCACCGGCGCCCCCAAGCGGGTGGTGTTCCTGCGCGACTGGTTTGAGCGGAGCAACGCGTGGATGAGCAGCCAGCTGGATGCGCACGGCGTGCCGCGCGACGTCAACTGGCTGGGCGTGATTCCCAGCGGGCCGCACATGGTGGGCACGAGCTTCGCCGAACAGGCCAGGCGGCGCGGTGGTCTGGTGTTCACCGTTGACATGGACCCGCGCTGGGTGAAAAAGCTCATCGCCGCCGGCAAGGCCGACGAGGCTGCCGCCTACACCGAGCATCTGGTCGAGCAGGCAGGGTTCCTCCTGCGGTCCCAGGACATCGGTGTCCTCATGACCACGCCGCCGCTGCTGGAGCGCATCGCCCGCCACGACGACCTGGTCGAGCTGATCAACAAGAAGGTATCGGCGATCCAGACTGGCGGGGCGCACATGGACGCCGACACCCGCTATCTGTTCCGCACCGAGGTCTTCCCCGGCGTGACACTCGTCGATATCTATGGCTCCACCATGGTCCTGGGCGGCTCCGCGGAACGCCTCGGCGTCGAGGACGGGCCCTGCGTGTTCGACCCGCCTTCCCCGTTCATCACCTTCGCCGTCATCGACCCGGACACCGGCCGACGGGTGGCCTACGGCCAGCGCGGCCAGGTGGTGATGAACCACGTCAGCAAGGCCATGCTGCTGCCCAACAACCTGGAGCGTGACCTGGCCACCCGGATCAAACCGCCGACAGGCCAGGCCGGTGATTCGGTCGCCGACGTGACTCCGGTCGCGACGTTCGACAACGAAACCGTGATCGAGGGGGTGTACTGATGACTGAGCCGATCATGCTAGACGCGCTGGGTCCCACCGGTGCCTACCGGGCCCACAACCGGCAGCCGATCGTGGACGTGGCCGGAAACCCGGTCGCCGAGCTGAGCCTGGTACCGAGGCTGCTCGTCACCCGCACCATGTCCGCGCTGCGTAAGGCACGGACCCTGCCCCTGGAGCAACGTCTGACCGCGCTGGCCAAGGCGGGTGAGCGATTCGCCACCGAGACGATCAACGGCCTGTCCCCGGCCGACTACCAGTACATGGTCAGCCACTTGGGTATACCCCTAACCACGGTGCGCGGGGCCATCGACGTCATTCGCCGCAGTGCCACCGGCGCCTACTTCAGCGCGCACACGCCCGGCCGGTGGGCGCGGTCAACGACTGGCGCGATGGGCTGACCCGCACCGGCCGGGCAGTGTGGATCCGCCGCGGCAACGTGTTCGCCGTGCACGCGGCCGGCAACCACCCCGCCGTGCACTCCCTGTGGCTGGAGGCACTCGCGCTGGGCTACCGGGTGGCCGTGCGGCCGTCCCGGAGGGAACCGTTCACCCCCTACCGGCTGATCTCCGCATTGCGTGCCTCTGGGTTCGGTGACGACCAGGTGGTCCTGCTGCCCACCGACTACGCGGTCGCCGACGAGATCCTGGGCCAGGCCGATCTGAGCATGGTCTACGGCGGCCAAGAGGTGATCGACAAGTACGCCGCTGATCCCACCGTGCTGCCTAACGGGCCGGGCCGCTCGAAGATCCTGATCACCGCTGACGCCGACTGGCGCGACTACCTGGACATGATCGTCGACTCGATCAGCAACCAGGGCGGCGTGGGCTGTGTCAACACCACCGCGGTGTTCTTCGAGGGCGACCCGACCGCCCTCGCGCAGGCGATCGCCGAACGCCTCGCCACGATCCCCTCCCTGCCGCCGGACGACGAGAAGGCGGTCCTGCCCGTGTACTCACTCAAGACCGCGAAGACCTTCGAGGACTATCTGCTCACCACGGCTCAGGGCACCACCTCCCATCTCGGCGGTCACGGTGTGCTCGACGAGCTCGGCGACGGCAGCGCGGTGCTGCGGCCCGCAGTGCACCAGGTAGACAACCCCTACGCCCCCCAGGTGAACGTCGAGCTGGCTTTCCCGTGCGTGTGGGTGGCGCCCTGGACCCGCGAGGCCGGCACCTCCGCGTTCACCAACACCCTCGTGCTGACCGCCGTCACCCAGGACGAGCAGTTGCTGGACGACCTGCTGGACGACCCGGCCATCAAGAACCTCTACCTCGGCAACCACCCGACGTACTGGATGGAACTGGGCATCCCGCACGACGCCTACCTGGGCGAATTCCTCATGCGCACCAAAGCCGTCATCCGCGACTGACGGCATCCCCAGAGGCACCAGGAGTTTTCACTGGACAAGATCACAGAAAGTGATCATCACCTCCGCGATGGCCACGACCCTTAGCAAACGCGCCGAGCGCACCTCGAATTACGCTAAGCCCGCGCCATAACTCCTTTATATCTCCAGAGCCGGGTCTACGCACCGACGGGCGATGGCGTTCCGGCTGGCGCAGCCGCAGTGGTTGCATTTGTGGTTGCATTCGCTCGCGATCAGTACGATCCGGGTGTGACCGTGTCCGGCGGTTGACCTGCCTACACCGCTGAGGTGGTCACCACTGATCACCGGGTCGCAGACCTCGAAAGCGCGTGAGGATTCACGCCCTCCGTGGGGTTCAAATCCCACCGCTACCGCCATTGACCAGAACAAACACCGGTCATCTCAGCTAGGAGTCGATCAACGGTTGCAAAGCTGGTCGCATTTGCATTCGCGAAGCTATGTCGGTCGCGATCTTGTGTGGGGTCAACCAGCCCACGACACGCGTGGTCGCCGGATCTGGCGAGGTAACACCGCGATTTCATGACCCAACACCAGGATCTCGGCATTCTTCGAGCGTGAACGCCGGGCCTGCCACGCCACCAGCCGCCGGAAGATCAAAATAGAGCAGTCGTACCGCCATGACCGGCAATCACGCCCGACGACCGCCATCCAGCGATGCCGCAGGTCCTGTGCGAGGTTCAACGCCCAGGGTGTCTCACGGGCATCGATCAGGGTGTCTCACGGGCGCGAGCCGCACCGGACGTGGCCAGGCTAGGCTTATGGCGTCCCGGAAGGCCAGATCCGCTAGGCCGCTTATGAGGGCGCTTGCCTGGCCGGCCGGATCTGCGACTTGTCCACGCCGACTTGTCCGTGCCGGGTTCCGACAGAGGGGCAATGCCTGACATGACCACGCTCGAGCAGCAGACTGACGGCGTCATCCGACCGTTCACCGTGCAGATCGCCGAAGAGGCGCTCGACGATCTGCGGCGCCGCCTGGCGACGACGCGCTGGCCGAGCACGGAGCTTATCGGCGACCGCTCGCAGGGTGTGCAGCTGGCCACGATGCAGGCGCTGCGCCAGTACTGGGCGACGGAGTACGAGGGACGGCGGGTCGAATCCCGGCTGAACGCGCTGCCTCAGTTCACCACTGAGATCGACGGCGTGGACATCCACTTCGTGCACGTCAAGTCCGAGCATCAGGACGCACTGCCGCTGATCATGACCCACGGCTGGCCGGGCTCGGTCATCGAGATGCTCGACTCTGTCGGCCCGCTCACGAACCCGACCGCGCACGGCGGCAGCGCCGCGGACGCGTTCCACCTCGTGCTGCCGTCACTGCCTGGGTACGGCTTCTCGGGAGAGCCGACTGAGGTCGGGTGGGACCTCGTCCGGACCGCGCGGGCATGGTCGGAGCTCATGCGCTGGCTCGGTTACGACCGCTACGTGGCCCAGGGCGGTGACGTCGGCGCCGGCGTTACCGACGCGATGGGACGGCTGGGCCCTGAGGGGCTGGTCGGTATCCACACCAACCTGCTGGTGCCGGCGCTCAACGACCCGGCGTCGCTGCCGAGCGACGGGGACGCGGAACGCGCGGCGCTCACCGCGATCAAGACCTTCCAGACGAGCGGGAACGGCTACTTCACGGAGATGGCCACCCGGCCGCAGACCATCGGGTACGCGCTGCTGGACTCGCCGTGCGCTCTCGCCGCCTGGATGCTCGACCACGACACCGACGCCTACTACAAGATCGCCCGTGCGTTCGTCGACGGTCAGCCCTCGGGCAACCTCACCAGGGACCACATCCTCGACAACGTCACGGCCTACTGGCTGACCGGCACAGGCGCGTCCGCGGCCCGGTCGTACTGGGAGGCCTACGGACCGGACGCCCCCTCGGCGGGCAGCCAGCCACTCCCGCCGCCCCGGATCCCGGTCGGCTTTAGCACGTTTCCCGGCGAGATCTGGCGGACGCCGCGCAGCTGGGCTGAGAAGTCCTACCCCACGCTCAGCTACTTCGGCGAGGCCGAACGGGGCGGCCACTTCGCGGCCTGGGAGGAGCCGGAGCTGTTCGCGGCGGAACTCCGGGCCGCGTTCCGTCCGCTGCGGGGACCGCAGGTCCCCGAGCCCGGTCGCTGACCTACCAGGTCTGGTCGCGGGCACGGATGAGCATCTCGTTCACCGCGACGCCGCCACGCCCTGACCCGAAAGCGACGGGACAAGCCGGACGGCAGTTCACGACCTGCAGTGGGACAGGACTCGTCGCGCCGGAACTGATTGGACCTGCGGCAGCGGGGTATTGCGCCAGGGCGTTGACCACGGTCTCCTACGAGTGTGACCCGTCACCTGGAACGCGACGCGCTTGCCGGGTCCTGAGAGGAGCTGGTGATGACTCAGCGGTACCGGACGCTGCGGGTCGCCCCGAGCGACGAGGGCGTGCTGAGTGTCGTGATCGACGCACCGCCGATGAACCTGATCGGGCCGGAACTGGTGCGCGACCTGGTCGGACTGCTCGGCACGCTGGAATCCGACCAGGTGACCAGGGTCATGGTGCTGGAGAGCGCCGACCCCGACTACTTCGTCCCGCACGTCGATCTGACCAAGGTCGCCGAGTACACCGCCGAGGCGGCCAAGGCGGGCGGGCCGGATGACGCGTCACTGGGCATGTTGTGGCACAAGCTCAGCGAGCTGCCGGTCGTGTCGATCGCGAAGATCCGCGGCCGGGCCCGCGGCGCGGGCAGCGAACTGGCGCTGGCCTGCGACATGCGGTTCGCGGCCGGGAGAGCGCCATCTTGGGACAGATCGAGGTCGGCGCCGGCGCGACCCCGGGCGCGGGCGGCGTGCAGCACCTGGCCCGGCTGCTGGGACGGGGCCGGGCCATGGAGGCGATTCTGGGCGCGGACGACTTCGGCGCCGAGGCGGCCGAAGCCTACGGCTGGATCAACCGCGCCCTGCCCGACGCCGACCTGGACGCGTTCGTGGCAAGGCTCGCCCGGCGCATCGCCTCGTTCCCCGCCGGCGCGGTGCGATCGGCCAAGCGGGCCATCAACGAGCTGACCCTGCCCGGCGCGGACGCGATCCGCGCCGACGCCCGGCGGTTCCACCACCTGGTCGTCTCAGACGCGGCCCAGGTCCGCACGGCCGCCCT
>DASTBN010000399.1:0-2939 GCA_035712045.1 Pseudonocardiaceae bacterium | reverse complement strand
GCTCGGCTGAGTCACCACGACTTTCTGGTCAGCGACCACCAGACCGCCCCCGACGGGGATGTCGCTGGCGGCCGCGATTTTCTCTCCCGGGGGCGGGGATGAGTTCGGGCCATTTGACGATGCCGCAGAACCCGGAGTAGTCGAGGGAGCTGACTCAGTCGCGGACTGGCCGCCATAGCCGCTGCACGCACCCAGTGCCGTGGAGGCGGCCAGGATGCCGGTGCCGACCACGACGGCACGGCGGGGCAGCTCGGTTCCGGGTCGGGGGTGGTGGATCATATCACTCCTTGCTGGTCAGGATCAAAAGGTAATCCCCCTCAGTACGAAAAACCACACTGATGAGCTCAGCCAGAGGCCGAACAGAGCGATGAATACCAGCCCGCCGATCAGCGGGATAGCCCAGCCGGGCAGCCCGCGGCGGGTGAGCAGCAGCATCTTCGCGGTGAATGCCCCGTAGAAGAAACAGCCGAGGAACGAGTGAATCAGGACACGGGGGGTATCGGTCTGGAAACCGAGCGCGTAGAGGCAATGCACCACGACGGGCACGGTGAGCAGCACGGCGAGGCGCCCTGACCAGCGGTGCAGCGGGGACACCCAAGGCGGTGCGACCATGCCGCCCAGCCTGCCCACGATCGCCAGCCCGGAGAGCAGCTGCACCAGCGCCAGCACGAACGCGCCGGTAGCCAGCCACGCCTTGACCGCCTGCGGGCCGGAGAAACCAGCGACGTTCAACGCGAACCCGGTTGGCTCGTGCACCCGGCCGTACACGGCGAGAATGATCGCCACCGTCACGCCCAGCCCGAGGATCAGCAGCACCGGCATCACGGCGGAATCACCCCTACGCAGAGCCGGGGCCTGCGGATCATTCTGGGCTGCCATCGCTGATCCTCCCGCTCAGGACGGTGGTCCTCCTGGGACTCCGACGACCTGGGTATCGCCGAAGACCTGTTGAGGCTCGATCCGGGTACCGTCAACCGTCACCGGGGACAGCACCGGAAGCCGCAGGGCTGGGGCCGGGGACCGCCTCCCGCCGAAGTTCCCGATGCCCACCTGAGATTGATCGGGCAGCACGATCCAGCCGAGCCGGGCGGGTACTCCGCTCACCGTTCCCCGGCCCTGGTAAAGCCCCGCTGGCGGCGCCGCCCGCCGCGCCGAGTACGGCCATTGCTGGCCGTTCATCGACACCGTCCCGAACATCGCGTCACCCGCCAGGGTGCCGGTCGCGCTGGCACCGCGGGCGCCCTGCACGCTCAGCCGGCCGTCGGTGATCGTGCCCTGCAGCCAGGCTTCAACGCTGCGGCCATCGCACACGTATGCCGCCGCTCGGCCAGCTCGCACCGCTATCGCGATGGTCGCTTCGTTTCCGCTGGTCCGGCCGGCGTAGGTGACCGTCTCAGGGGCCACCGCTGGCGAGGTCACCGCAGGCGGGGGGGCCGGGGCGACAGCCGTCCCGGATGGGGGCGCGGCGCCCTCGCGGCCCGCCGACTGGGTGCGCACAGTCATGTTCACCACGAGCAGCACCGCGGCCACGACGGCGACAAGGACCAGCGTGACGATCGGACCACGTTTGCTCATCTTCACTCCTGAGCGGCGCAGGGGTACATCGAAGAGGGACCGCTCCGGCCACGCCCGCCCAAACTCTATCACCAATAGTGACCGCTTTAGATGATCTTAGCTCGTTCGGTGGATACCGTTCGTGAGGGACCGGGATCGGGCCGAACCGCTTCCGGCCTAGCGACGAACGTCCGGCATAGGGAGGTAGGAGATGATTGACAGAGCCGACCACGCCTCCGCCCGGAACAGCGCCGCGCGGCCGCAGAACCGGTCGTCTGGTGGGCGGTCGTCCGGAGGGCTCGCCCCCCAACACCTCCACTGGGCGGACACCGACCGGACCAAGCCCGTGCGGCGCAGTGTCGACCTGTCCCCGATGTATCACGCCAAGCTCACCCAGTGGTGCGCCGAGACCGCCGACATCATCGGCACTCCCCGTGTCACCGGCCAGGACGTCATCCGGGCGCTGGTCGCCCGGCTGCTGATGGACGAGTCACTGTCCCGCCGGATCCGGGACGACCTCAGCATGGATATCTGAGGCCGTCCCGCCGGGTCAGGATGGGCCCAGGGTCAGGATGGCGCGCTGGTGCCGGCGAAACGGGAATTCTGGCCTGGCCCGTGCGGTGCCCCGTCTGGATGGTGAAGCTGGTAGAGGTGCGCGTACTGGTCGTTGTTGGTCAGCAGCTGGTCGTGCGTCCCGGTTTCGGTGATCCGGCCGCGCTCGAGGTAGACGATCTGATCAGCGTCAGTCACCGTGAGCAGGTTGTGGGAAATGATGATGGTGGTGCGCCCGGTGATGAGTCGGCGCAGCGGGGTGAGCACGCGCTGGGCGGCGTCGGCGTCCAGGCTGGTGGTGGGCTCATCCAGCAGCAGGATGGGCGCGTCGCGGATCATGGCGCGGGCGATGGCGATGCGCTGGCGCTGCCCCCCGGAGAGCAGTCGGCCGCGCTGGCCTACCCGGGTGGCGTAACCCTCGGGCAGGGCGGTGATGAACTCGTGCGCGTCGGCGGCCCTGGCCGCCTCGATGACGTGCTGCTCTGTGGCGTCGGGCCGGCCGGCCAGGATGTTCTCCGCGATGGTGCCATCCAGCAGCAGGGTTTCCTGCAGCACGATGGCGATGCTGGCGCGCAATTCCGCGGGATCCAGCTCGCGTAGGTCGTGCCCGTCGAGGGTGATCCGGCCGGCTGTCGGGTCGTAGAAGCGCAGCAGCAGTTTGAGCAGCGTGGTCTTGCCCGCGCCACTGGCACCGACGATCGCGGTGGTCTTGCCCGCCTCCACGGTCAGGCTGAGTTGTGTGAGGACTTCAGCCCCAGTGCCTGGGTAACCGAAGCTGACCTGGTCCAGGCGCAGATCCCCCCGGGGCCGGCCAAGCGCGAGAGGGTACTGCG
>DASTBN010000398.1:0-11783 GCA_035712045.1 Pseudonocardiaceae bacterium | reverse complement strand
GAGCCGCGCCCAGCAGCACCGCCGTGGTCAGGCCGGAACGCGCCGTGGGCAGCACGACATGCCACGCGGTGCGCCACCGCGACGCGCCCACCGCCAGCGCGGCCTCCCGCAGGGACCCGGGCACCAGCCGGATCACCACGTCGGCGGCCCGGATGATGATCGGTAATATCATCACGCTGATCGCGAGCGCGGCCGCCAGCCCGGACTTGACCAGCCCCAGCGTCAGGATCACCGAGGCCAGGATGAACAGCCCCGCCACGATGGAGGGCAGGGCGGTCATCGCCTCGACCACCGTGCGCACGAACCGCGCCAGCGCCCCTCGGGCCTCATTGAGATAGAGCGCGCCCGCCAATCCCAAGGGGACGGTGATGAGCAGCGCGATAAAGATCTCGATGAGCGTGCCGACCACGGCGTGGTCGATGCCGCCCACGGTCAGCGGATCCAGCGGACCGGCCAGCTGCATGTCAGAGGTGAAGAAGTTCAAGTGCACCAGTGCGCTGCGGGCCTGCCAGAACGTGAAGCCGGCCACGAACACCAGCGTGATCAGGGCGAACGCCGCCAGGCTGTGCACCACGGCCGAGGCGAGCCGGTCCCGGACCGCGCGGCCGTCGTCCCGGATGGCCACCATCACTCCGTAAAGCAGCAGGAACAGCAGGTACGCGACCGCTATGAAGGTGATCAAGCCTGCTGAGGCCAGCACCCGGGTGCTGAAATACCCCGACAGGCTCACCGCGCCCGCGCCCGCGCCGACGAGGGAGATCACCTCGGCTTTGCCCCGGGCTGAGGTCGAGCGGCGCGGTTCCGGGGCTGGCTGCGCGGCCGGTAGCGAGGGTGTCGTCACTCAGGCATCACTCACCTGGCCGGATCGGGTGCGCGCGATAATCAGGGACGCGCCGAAATTGACCACCAGTGTCAGGCAGAACAGCGCGAGCCCGGCGGCCATCAGCGCGGAGAGCTCGAATGGGCTGGCCGTCTCGAACCGCAGCGCGATCAGCGTGGACACCGAGTTCGCGCCCTGGGCCAGGATCTGCGGCTGGATCCGGAAAACCTGACTGATGACCATGAACACGGCGATGGTCTCGCCCATCGCCCGGCCCAGCCCGAGCATCGTGCCGCCGATCATCCCGCCCCGCCCGAAGGGCAGCACGACGGCGCAGATCATTCCCCACCGGGTGGCGCCCAGCGCGTACGCGCCCTCCCGCTCGCCCACCGGCGCTTGCGAGAAGGCTTCCCGCATCACCGAGCAGATGATCGGCATGATCATCAGCGCCACCACGATTCCCGCGATGAACGTCGAGTTCTCGTAGATGGTCGGTGATTTCAACGGATCGTCGGGGTTCGCGCCACGGATACCCAGCAAGGGGATCCAGCCGAAATGCGTGGAGATCCACTTGGCCACGGGGATGATCCGCTCGCTGAGGAAGTAGAAGCCCCACAGCCCGTAGACCACGCTGGGCACCGCGGCCATCAAGTCAACGAGGTTAATCATCGCCCGGCGCAGCGGCCGTGGCGCGTACTCGGAAATGTAGAGCGCCACCCCGGTGGCTAAAGGCACCGCGAGGATGACCCCCACCATGGCGATGAGCAGGGTCCCGGTGATCACCGTCGCGATGCCGAAGTTGTGGGTATCGGGTTCCCACGCCTGAGTGGTGATGAACTTCCACCCGGCGTCGCGGATCGCCGGAAGGCCTTGGTAGAGCAGGAAGCCCCCGATCGTGCACATGATGATCAGCACGAGCAGACCGGCCGCCAGCAGGGAAAGCTGGTAGGCCCGATCGGCACCGCTGGAATCGGTACTCAACTTCCGCGCCTGGTCCGGCGGCATGGTGGGGCCGGGTGCCGGTTCCATGACCAGGGTGCTCACCGGAGCATCACCCGGCCGCTCACGGTCCGGCCGACGGCGGACCCGGCCTCGTGGTAGGTGATGGCGTGGTGGGTGGCGGCGCCGGCGGAGAGGGCTGTGGTGAGGCCGACGTCGATGCTGGCGCGGACGCTGAGGTGGACGTCGTCGAGAGAGGCCTCGCGGTCGGGGTGCTCGCCGGAGCCGGGGATGGCGGCTCCGGCACCGGAGGCGTGGTCACCGATGCTGTGGTGGTCATAGGAGGTGGCGATGGTGAGGGCGTTGGCGAATCCGCCGGGGCCGGCGACGGTGCTGTGGTAGCCGTCGGCGTCGGCGCGGGCGAGGCCGACGACGTCAGAGTCGGAGTCGGCGCCGGGGTGGGCACTGGCGTCAGCGGCATGGTGCGCGCGACGACGGCCGCGGGCGCGCCACCCGGCTCGATCAGCACACCGCCGTTGCCGTTCGTTCCCGGCGGCACGGGCCCGGGAGCCGATGGCATCGGGATGACGCCGGTCAGGTACGCGTGCGCCCATCGCAGCACCACGTCCACGTAGGCCGCCGAATGGTTGTACCGGAACACAGCGGCTTGCAGCTGGGCCTGATCTGCCAGATCAGCGCCACCGGCGCACAGGTAGAGCCCGGTGGAGACGGTGGCGTCGTAGATGTTGTTCGGGTTCGTCACGCCGTCGCCGTTGCCGTCGACACCGTAGGCGCGCCAGGTTGAGGGGATGAATTGCATCGGGCCCACCGCGCGGTCCCAGACGGTGTCACCGTCCAGCGCGCCCCTGTCAGTGTCCGGGACGGCGGCAATGCCGGGCGATCCGTCCAGCCGCGGGCCCAGGATCGGCCCGAGGGTGTTGCCGAAGGCGTCCACCCGGCCATCGCTGGCGTGATCGGACTCGATCCGCCCGATGCCGGCCAGCACGGTCCACGGCAGGTGGCATCCCGGCTGGATGTCCGCCATGGTCCGCTGGGCGAACTGGTAGGCGTCGAGCACGGCGCCGGGAATGCCCAGCGGCCCATCCGGCAGATCCGGGGGTGTCGGAATGCCGGGTAGCTCCGCCGCAGCCGCCTCAGTCGGCACTGCGCTAGCGGGCGGCCCCTCGGCACTCGCCTCGGTTTCCCGGGCCTCGCTGGCCGGCGCGGGGCTGGTGGGCAGCGCGCCGGTGGCACCCAGCCCGGCCGGGTCATCGGCGACGCGGACACTCCGCTCGTCCACAGCGCCGCCGGGAGTATTGATCGCGACCACTGGCACTCCGAAGCTGAGTACGCAACCCATGATCACCACCGCGATGCGGGTCCGGCGCCCGTGCATCAGCGGTGGCCGCGGTTTAGGCTGATCCTCCGAAGCCAGATCGGTCACGCTGGGCTCCTTCCTGTGTGGCGCTTTTCGGTATTGCGCTGGCGGGACTCAGCCGAAACGGCCATTGACGTAGTCAGAGGTGCGCGGATCCTCGGGAGAGTTGAAGACCTTCTCGGTGGGCCCGGCCTCGACGATCACGCCCGGCGTGCCCTGCTCGGCGAGGAAGTACGCGCTCTGATGGGAGACCCGGGCGGCCTGCTGCATGTTGTGGGTGACGATCACGATGGTCACCTCGCTGGCGAGCTCGGCGATGGTCTGCTCGATGCGCCGGGTCGAGGTGGGGTCCAGCGCCGAGCAGGGCTCGTCCATCAGCAGCACCTGCGGGCGCACCGCGAGCGAGCGGGCGATGCACAACCGCTGCTGCTGGCCACCCGAGAGCGCCCCGCCGGGCTGGCGCAGCCGGTCCCGCACCTCTTTCCACAGCCCGGCTTTGGTCAGGCACGACTCGATGAGCTCGTCCTTTTGCTCACGGCTGGCCTTGATCCCGGTGAGCTTCAGCCCGGCCGTCACGTTGTCGCAAATGGACATCGCGGGAAATGGATTCGGTTTCTGGAAGACCATCCCGATGGCTTTGCGGGCATCGGTGAGTTTCCAGCTCGGGTCGTAGATATCCGAGCCGGACAGCAGCACCTCACCGGCCAGCGTCGCGCTGGGGATCAGCTCGTGCATCCGGTTGAGAATCCGCAGGAACGTCGACTTCCCACAGCCGGAGGGCCCGATCAGGGCGGTCACTGACCCAGCCGGCATGAGCAGGGACACGCGATCGAGCACCTTGCGATCACCGAACCACGCCGAGACCGATCGCGCCTCCAGCTCGGCCAGCTCCGGGTGGGCCAGCGCCGGGTGGGCCAGCTCCGCGTCGCCGTTGTCTGGAACGGCCGGCAGCTGCGTAGTCGGCATGCTCGCGCTCATGGGGTCACCACTCCTCCGTCTCCAGCTCGTCGAATCCGCAGGTGGGCCCTGCGTTCGCCGTCGCTTCCCGCCCCCGGCGACGCTGCCTTCCGGAAGTGAACAACAGCGGTCCCGCCGTCGACGGCGGGATTACTACAAACCCCACGAGGGATAGCTAATTGTGGCGGCTGATCGAGGAACGCCGTCACTCACGAATCGGCCGCTAACAGATTCGGCGCGCCAATTACCACAACTGATGATCATATCCGATTTCGGCCTTACCGGGACGTCTGGCTCACCTTCACGCCCGAGGCGTCACCTGTACCCGTCAGCCGGTAGATAGTCCATTCCGAGTTCTGGTATGCCACCGGTAAGCGGGCGAGCGCGGTCCGGTCGAGCGTCCATGACTCACCCTCGGCCACGCCAACCGCCAGAAATTGAGGGTGGAATTGGCGCACCACCGGGTCATCGGCACGTCCCCGCAATGCCGCGCTGACCGCAGCTTCCCGCTGGGTGTAGGGCACGTTGAAATTGAACAGCCAGCCACGGTAACCCATGACGATCGATCGGCCGCCTAGCGTCGCGACCGGCGCATTGGGCCGATCGGTGCTGATGAACACGGCATCGGGCGCGGTGCTGGCGCGGACCCAGTCGGCGAGCTCCACATCGGCGTTGCTGGCGAACTGGTAGCGCATCTGGAATTCGTGAGTAATGGACAGCAAGCCCGGGATCACCACGATGAGCCCCAGCGGCAGCGATAGCGCGAGGCTCCAGCGGCTCGCCCGGTACGCCTGAACGGCGAGAAAACCAACGAGCAAGCTGGCCATGAGGTAGACGTAGTAGATCAGCTTGAGGTTGTCGTACTCGAAGGGCTGGAACGCGTACACCTGGGTGATGGCGAGGATCACCACGAACGGCAGGTACCACACCAGGTACCGCCGCCAGGCCGGGCGAAGCAGCAACACCACTGGCAGGGCGACGAAGACAAGGCCCATCACACCGAAGTTGGTCCACCAGAACGCCCAGATCGACTCGCCCTCGCTCTGCATCCACCCGAGCCGGATCCGTCCCCCGGTGCCGCCCCCGTTGGCCAGCTGTTGCCACGCCAGCTGCGGAGCGGCCAGGCCGAGGGCGAGCGTGGCCGTCGCGAGATAACCCGTGGGCAGCCGGCGCCGGCGCGAGATTGCCTCCACGACGAGGGCGGCGAGCACGGCTCCGCACACGATGAACGTATGCGGGTGAGCCATCGGCAGCAGCCCGATCAGCACGCCGCTGGCAAGCAGGTGCCGCCGCTCGCCGGTGTGCCTGGCGCCGGTCCGCCAAATGCTGTGTAACAGGATCAAGACGGCCAGGCCGACGCCCAGGCCGAATAGCATCGAGCGCTGCGGCAGCAGGGCATTCGCGACGAAATTGGTGACATTGCCGTGCTGTTCGCTGAGTACGGTGTAGTCCTGGGGAAGGTCGGAGAGGAATTCGACCAAGCCTTTCCCGCTGCGCGACCAGTCGGCGTACGCGGCGCTCACCCCTGCGGCCGAGCCGATCAGCAGAACGAGCACCAGGCCGCTGACGGCAGCGCCGACATGCCCGAACAGCCGCAAGCTGAAGGACAGCAGCAGCTGGCAGCAGGCCAGCGCCAGCAGGACACCTGGCACAAAGAGGCTGGTATGCAGGCTCCAGCCGGTGCGGAGGTATAAGGCCGACAGGTAATCAATGAGAAACGGGTATGTCAGATGCGTTCCGCTGGCGACCGGCAAATCCAGCGGCATCCGGTCGAATACCGCGAGGTGGCTGATGATGGCCGAATGCAGCCCGAAATCGGCCCAGGTGGATCCGGCGGACCATACCCCTTGCGAGTCCCGCACCAGGCTATGGGTCCAGAACAGGGTGCCGAGCGTCGCCGCCGTGGCCACACTGGCGAGGCCCCAGAGGATCCACCCGGACCGCCCGCCCTCCAGCGGGCGCCACCCGGCCCAGCCGCGCCGCCACGGGTACCACAACGCGACGCTGGCGACGGCGCTGACGCCGATCGTGAACGGGATCGCGAGAGAGTAAGGCAGCATGAGAGCGGCGAGGAAGGCCAGCCAGGTCCAGCCGAACAAACCGATCACGATGGTGAGTGCCGCGGCTTCGAAGGGATAGAGCGGCAGCCTGAGCCACCAGACGATCGCCGCGCCGAGCAGGAGCGCGGAGGCGAACAGGATCAGCGCCATGAGCTCAGCCAGATACGGGCGGCGAGGCCGCCATCGCTGAGCGGAACTCCGTAGGAGATCGGGGCGAAGAACAGGAATCCCGCTAACGCGACCACCAGGATGCCCCCATACAGGGCGGCCGAGCGGCGGGTCGGGAATCGCCACCAATCCTTGTCGTCGGTCATCCAGCCCGCCAGCAGCCCGAGCCCGATGCTGACCGCGGCGAGGCAGAACATGAACGAGAAGAAGTAGTGGTAGAGAAACATTGGCCGCTTGATCGTGACGAAGGGCAGGTAGTTCGCCGCCCAGGCCAGGCCGAGCAAGGCCAGCGCCCCTCGATATCGTGCGAAGAGCTCAGGCCGGCGAATCCAGCTCACCGCTACCACGGCTACGCCCACCAGCAGGCCCCACCAGATAACCGGGTTGCCCTGCAGGTAGATGTACTCAGGCTTGCCCGTTTGGCTGGAGCCGACCCAGTAGTAGACGGGGCGCTTGAGCAGCGGCCAGCTCAGCCAGGTGGAGCTGTAGGGATGCGTGGCGTTGTCGAGGGAGTGCTCATAACTGTTGATCGCCTTGTTCAGCTCGACGAACTTGTCAGTGAAAGACATCCGCGCCGCGGGATTGTAGTTGGCGTTCCCTATCAGCGTCGACTGGAACTGCTGCGACATGAACGCGTCGCCGGGCCCGCTATGCGTCAGCAACTGGAAATGAACGGCGAACACGCTGACGTACACGAGGACCGGAGCGATGATCAAGATTGCCGCCTGCGGCAGCACCCGCCGCCAGCTGACCCGATCTCGCAGCGTCCGCACGAACCACACGAGCCCAATCACTCCGAGCGCGGCCAGGCCGGTCAACTTCGTGCTGGCTGCCATGCCGGCCACCACGGCGCTTGAGGTCAGCAGGATCCAGTGCGCCCGCCCGGTGCGGCGCTGGGACGCGAGGTAGAGCGTGAGGGCGCCGAGGCCGAATAGCAGCAGCATGCTGTCGATGAGGATGAGCCTGGATTCGACCAGGATCGCGTTGTCCAGCAGCAGTAGCGCCGCCCCGAATGTGGCTACCCGCCGGCTGTCCGTCAGCTCGCGCAGGAGCAGGTAGAACACGGCCACCAGCGCGGTGCCGGCCAGCGCCGGCAGGATGCGCAGCGCCACCACCGGGTCGGTGGACTGCGCCGTGGCTGTGACCCCGAGCAACTTCGCCCAGCCAGCCAGCAGAAGCTTGCCCAGCGGGGGGTGGAGGTCGAAGAAGTACGTGCCCTGCAGGTAGCGCAGCGCGGTCTCCCGGAAGTACACCTCGTCGAAGACGATCGCGCGTGGGTGAGTGATCGCCACTAGCCGGGTCACAGCGGCCAGAAAAGTGAGGACGAGCAGTTCTGTGGGCACGTTCAGCCGCCGCCAGGCCGCCCTTGCCCCCCGTGGCTCGTCGCCTGTGCCCGGCTTGCCGGCAGGTGCCGGGGCTTGGGCGACGCCGCTGACCCGGCGTTTGGCCGAGCGCTCAGGGATCCGAGAGCGGACCGAACCTGTCACGCGACACTCTCCGTTTCGTGCGGCTTGAATGGCGGATCTGTGGGATGTCGTGAGCCAAGACACTGCGGCGCCACGGTCTGAAGGTACCGATGCCCCGGGCTGTCATGCCCAGATCAATGGCGGTCGGCCGCACCACAGCACTGTGCAAGCCGGTTGTGAACTCTTACTGAATGGCGACTTACGGCGTTGGGGCGCACTCGTGAAGCGCGATTGAGGTACGGTCAACACGAAAGGAAACCAGCACCACCACACGGTCCAGCCGGAGTGCTTCATCTTTAATTTTACCCGCTCGGTGACACACAATTCACACGGAGCGACCACGAGCGAGGTTTGACATTCCCTCTACTGTGTCGAGGTGACTTTCCTGGCGTTGACGCGGCCCCTCCCGCCACGATACTGGACCTGAACTCGATGCTGGCGATCCCATTTCTGCTGCTGTCGTTCCTGGCTGCCCTGGTCATCGTCCAACGCTTCTTCCGCGAGTTCCCCGCCCTGGTGCGGATCGTCGGGGCATTCGCCGTCAGCGTCGTGCTGACCAGTTGGGTGACCTTCCTCGCGGCCTGGCTGATCCACACCTTCGGTGTTGACGATGCGACGGGCTACGGGGCTTTCGTCGCCATACTGGTCAACACGGTGATCATCGCTCTCGGCTGGCGAGAGCTGCGGCGGGCGTCGTTTCGCATCCCCCCGCTGGGGATCTTCGGTGCGGGTGCCGCCCTGGTGCTGTCCTTCTGGATCATGAATCAGCGCCTGTCCGGCGATCCCCTGAAGGTCTCACTCAATACCTGGGGTGACACCGCGCTGCACACCGGCATCGCC
The DNA here is from genome assembly GCA_035712045.1 of Pseudonocardiaceae bacterium. Lineage (GTDB taxonomy): Bacteria > Actinomycetota > Actinomycetes > Mycobacteriales > Pseudonocardiaceae. The sequence continues at coordinate 3,155 of DASTBN010000398.1, read as the reverse complement.
CGATCGTTCTCTCAGGGCGACAACTACCCGCCGGTGCTCCCGATCTTCTCCGGCGAGCCGATCCGCTACCACTTCGGCATCGATTTCTACGTAGGCGTGCTGGAGCGCATGGAGCTCCCGATCGAATGGGCTTTCAACCTGCCCGGCACACTCGGGCTCGCCGCTATCATGGTGCTGGTCTTCGCCATCGCTCACTACCTCTGGCAACGTACGTCCATCGGCGTCATCGCCGCGATCCTCTTCGTTACCAACGGCACTCTGGCCTTTCTGCGGTACTTCGACAAATACCCATCGGTGATGGCGGCACTGCGACCCCATAACTGGTGGAACTTGGATACGTACCTGGCGATGGGCCCGTACCAACCGGGTGAGCGGATCTCTCTGTTCCTGACCCTGAATCCCTACCTGACGCAGACTCACCTCATCGTCTCGGTGGCCATCGTCCTGTTCGTCGGCTACGGCCTGCTTCGGCACCTGCGCGGACCCGGCGACCGCGCGGGAGAGTTCCAGCCCGTCCCCTGGCCCCGGGCGGTCGCGCTCGGCTCGCTCTCCGGAGCTTCCTACTGGATCAACGGGATCCTGTTCGCGGTGTCGATGGTCTTCCTGTGCGCGCTGTTCTATCTTTACAGTGGCCGGCTCCGCCGGATGGCGATACCGAGCGCTGTCCTCGTCACCGTGTGCGTGACCGTATTCATCATTGGTGCCTATCGAGCCAGCGACGGGATCCGAGAGGCCGCTCTCGCCGTGCTACTCGGCGGCCTCGTGGTGCTGGGACCAATCCGGCAATCGCTGCCCTTCTTCGCGACAGCGGGTGCTCTCGGACTGCCCCAGTTGCTCTGGCTCAACGGCACCCGCAGCACGAGCAACGCGCTGACCTTTCACGACGGCTATTTGGTCGAGAACTTCCGCTTCGACAACCTCGGTTCCTACGGCGATTTCGTGACTTACTGGTGGCTCAACCTCGGCCTCGTCGGCCCGCTCGTCATCCTGGCCGCCATCGTCTGCCGCAAGGCCGACCGCAAGCTGCTCGCCGCCGTCATGGCGATCTTCGTCTTCGGCAACCTCGTCATACTCGGCACCGACGTCGGCGGACACGGCCACAAGGCCATCAACATGTGGGTGGCCCTGGTCAACATCTTCGCCGCGTACGGGCTGGTCTGGATCGCCCGCACGCTATGGAACGATCTGGGCTGGAACGGTCTGGGCGCCGCCAGGCACCGGCTCGGCCTGGTGGCCGGACGCGTCCTCGCCGTAGGCGTCGTCCCCACGGCGTTCGTCGTCCTGGTGCTCTCCGGGCTCCTCAACTTCATGACGCTGAAAAACGACCCGCGCTATGAGGTCTTCGGCGACACGCAGCCCGCGATCAGCTGGATTGAGCGGCACACGCCCCGCCAGGCCGTATTCCTCACCGCGTACGGTGACGTCTACACCACGCCGACACTCGCCGGCCGCCCGGTCTACCTCGGGGGCTTCGACATCTGGGTGCCAGGGATGGGATACGACGCCCTCTCGCGGCAGAAAAAGATCGCCGATGTCTACCAATCACCGAACCGGGAAATCGCCTGCCAACGGCTTCGCGGCACGGGGGTGGACTACATCCAGGTGGGTAACTCGGAACGGCAGAGCAGCCGCTTCCGGTACAACACCAGCCTGTTCCCCGGCGAGTTCGTCCGGGTGTATTCCGACAACGTCGTCTCCTACTACGATGTCAAGGCATCCTGCGACACGCACCAGTCAGCCGTAGCCAGCGGGCCCTGACCGCGCAGCGCATCGCGGTTTCGCCGGTTATTTGTGTGGTCGTAGAACTCCTGAGCATGCCATGATCGCGTTGGCTGCGTGTGCCCCGCCGGAAACCGGGGAGAGGCGTTTGCGGCGGCCTGCCACCAGATGCTAGGCCCGTACCGTCACCGCTGGGGTGGGGGTGGCGGGAGAAGTGAGCTCCGCTATGGCTATAGGTTAGTGTTGGCTCGGATGGGTTTTTGCTGTTGCGTGGCTTGCTGCGGTGATTGCGCGGCAGCCCGGTCCGGGCCCGAGGACACCGCCGAAGTGTGCCTGGCGGCCGTCAGAGGCAGTGCGGCCAGTTTCGCCAGCCACATCCCGATCGCGCCGCGCACGCCGAGTCGCAGGAGCGGCCGCTCGAACCCGTAGGTGATCAAGCTGGCGACGACGATTGAGGCGCTGACCGCGACGATCATGTAGGTCCAGCGCCATTGTGGATCATACATCGGGGTCGGTGTGTCCGCCTTCCACCAGTGCCGGTCGCGAATCATCCGGCCGATGGCCTGATGCCAGATGTAGAGATTGTAGGAAATGGTGGACAGAAACAGCAGCATCCGGTTGGCCAGGACCTTTCGCCACAGGCCGAGGGCGAACGTGGAGGCGACGGTGAGACAGAGAAACAGCAGCCCGAGGTACTGGCGGTTGTTCGACTGCCATACTTCTATCGGCGGTGCGTCATGACGGACGTCATAGGCCCAGCGGAACATCATCAGCAGGGTGACGAAGCACATGATGGCCAGCACGGTGAAGGCGTAACGCAATCGCCGCGCCGCCGCCGCGCGGTGCCGTGTCCAGAGCAGCAGATACGCGGCGAGCATGCCGAACGCGAAGAGGTCGAGAAAACCCGGCAGCAGGCTGTCCCAATACGGGAAGTCGTTCAGTGGCTGATGCCGCGCCCACACCCGGTACAGCAGGGCGAGACCAACCATCGCGATCGCGGTGAGCCAGGGAACGCGTCGGAATGCCCTCGCCAGCAGCGGGAAGAGGTAGTAGAACTGCACCTCCACAGCCAGCGACCAGAGCACCCCATCGAAGCTGGAGGCCGTCTCCCGCTGGAGGTCATGCAGGAAGACCAGGTGCAGGCCGAGATCCGCGAGCACCCCACGGGCGTAGGTGACCGGATAGAGGTCGGAGAAGAAGACTCCGAGGATGAGCAGGGCCAGCAGGTACGACGGCAAGATCTTGATGGCGCGCCGGTAGTAGAAGTGCCTCAGCGTGGGCACCGCTCCCTGGCCGAACATCGCTTTGGCATGCGGATAGAACAGGCAGAACGCACTGATGAAGAAGAATAGCTCGACGCCGAGAAAACCGGCGGACTGCACGAACTCGAGGTTGTACTGCCCAGGCAACGCCGGGATCGGGATCACCCAGAAGGA